>CAZAIE010001150.1:0-2701 GCA_964485035.1 uncultured Myxococcaceae bacterium
CCTCGGCCGTGCAGAGCACGAGGACGAGGAGGAGCTGGACTGCGCGCATCAGCATGCGGGGGACTGTAACACTCCGCGGTCGGCGATCAGGACGTCGCCCAGGCGGCGACGCAGAGCGCCAGGCTGCCGAGCGCGGTGAGCAGACCCACCGTCCCGGTGACGACCAGCAGCTTGCGATCGAGCAGCGAGAGCGGACGGGGCACCCGGTGCCAGCGGTCCCACGCCGCGCGCAGCCCGGTGACGGCGAGGATCGCCTGGGCTGCGGCCCAGCCCAGCAGCCGCGCGCGGCGCCCGCCGACGGCGTCTCCGACCAGGGCGGGCAGGGGCGCGAGGACGAGCAGCGCGAGCACGAAGTGGAGGACCGGGTCGGTGAGGAGGCGGCGTCCGTGCGAGGGCATGGGTGCCGGAGTGTAGCCCGGGGTATCCTCCGCGCGGACTGCTCCCCGGGGGTCCGGGGGCGAACGGAGGGAGCACATGAAGAGGGCAATCCAGCTGCTGGTGCTGGTCGCGGCGTCGGTGTGCTTTGCGGGCGAGAACGAGACCGACAACCCGGGTTCGAAGGACCACCCGGCGGTCACGCGGCTCCCCGGGTTCTTCATCGACGACTACGACGTGAAGGACTTCGACGCGCACGCCTTCCATGTCGGCGCGGACGGCAAGGAGCAGAGCGTCGAGGGGAAGAAGTACTTCTTCCGCTACATGCGCAAGCAGGCCACCAAGGTCATGAGCCCCCTGCAGATCCTGCGCAACTACGAGCAGGCGCTGAAGAAGGCGGGCGGCAAGGTCCTCTACAACCAGGAGGGCTACGTCGACGGCCGGCTCGAGCAGGGCAAGCGCGCCATCTGGGTCTCGTTCTATTGCGGCGTCGACTCCGACTACCAGGTGGTCATCGTCGAGCCGAAGGAGATGGAGCAGGAGGCGTCGATGGACGCACGCCAGCTCGGCGACGCGATCACCACGACGGGCAAGGTCGCGGTCTACGGCATCTACTTCGACTCCGGGAAGTCGGTGGTGAAGCCCGAGTCGAAGCCGGCGCTCGAGCAGATCGCGGCCATGCTCAAGGCGGACGCCGCGCTGAAGGTGGTGGTGGTGGGCCACACCGACAACCAGGGCGCGCACGACGGGAACATGAAGCTCTCCCAGGACCGCGCCAACGCCGTGGTCCGCGAGCTGACCGGCGCCTACGGCATCGCCGCCGCGAGGCTGAAGGCGTCGGGGGTCGCGGCCCTGTGCCCGGTGGCCACCAACCGCGACGAGAAGGGCCGGGCGCTCAACCGCCGCGTGGAGCTGGTGGAGCAGTGACGTTCGATCAGCTGCTCACTCCCGGTCCCCGGGCATCGGGCAGAGGACGAGGTCCGCGGGCAGCGGGGTGAGCCGGCGGCGGTGCAGGGCGCGGACGGTCGCGGCCAGCTCCTGCGCGAACCGGGCGCACTCGGGACAGCGTGCCAGGTGCGCCTCCATGGCGAGGCGCGCCTCCGTCGACAGCTCGTCGTCGAGGTAGTCGGAGAGCTGCTGCCGGAGCTCTTCGCAGCTCGGTTCTGCCTCCATCAATCGCGTGATGGCCCCCATGAGCGCCTCCTGTGGGTGGGAGCGTGCTCTCGGGAAAAGGGTTCCGGGCTCCTTCGGGGCGGGGCTGGCTCTCACGGGCACTCGGGTCCTGGAGGCCATCGATGGGATGCACCGCGTGTCGCAGCAAGGAGTGCCGGACCTCGGGGCGTGACTGCTTCGGGGTCCACGACGCGAGCCTCGAGGTCTACGCCCGCGAGGACGTCCGTCCCGGAGTGCTCGCGGCCTCGGGCCTCGTGGACGGCGGGCGCGCGGGGACGCTGGACCGGCTCGAGGAGGTCATCGAGTACGCGCAGCGCCTGGGCTACGTGAGGGTCGGGGTCGCCTACTGCTTCGGGCTGGCCGAGCTGGCGAAGGAGCTGGAGCAGCGGCTCCGTGCCGCGGGCCTCTCGCCGGTGATGGTCCAGTGCAGCGCGGGTGGCGTCCGCGAGCGCGAGATCGACCCGGGCAAGCAGGTCGAGACGGTCTCGTGCAACCCGGTGGGCCAGGCGCTGACGCTGCAGCAGCAGGGCGCGCAGTTCGTCCTCGAGATGGGGCTGTGCATGGGGCACGACGTGCTGCTCCACCAGCACCTGCAGGTGCCGTTCACCACCTTCCTGGTGAAGGACCGGGTGTACGAGCACGCCCCCGCGAAGGCGCTGGGCTCCTCGGGCGACGCGCTGGCGCGCCTGCTGGAGGGCATGGACGACAAGTTCCGCATGGTGACCGACGTCCAGCTCGCGGAGTGGCTCGCGGAGGCAGGGCCGCCCGTGGTGCTGGACGTGCGGGCGGAGTCGGCCTTCGCGGCGAGCCGGGTACCCGGGAGCGTGAACGTCCCGCTCAGGACCCTGCCGGCGCGGTATCGGGACTCGCTGCCCGAGCGCCGGCGGCGGGTGGTGTGCGTGTGCCAGGGCTCCGTGCAGTCGGCCTACGCGCTCGCGTTCCTCTCGTCGCGGGGGTACCGCGAGGTATTCAACCTCTCCGGCGGGTTCGGGCGCTGGAGCGGGCAGGGACGTCCGGTGGAGGCGGGGTAGGCGCGAACCGTTCCCGGGACCTGGCGCTCCCACGCATGGGAAGGCTGCTCGTCGCTGCCCCCCTTCCGAGGAGAAGCGCCATGTCGAAGCTCTTCGCACGCAACGTCGGCACGCTGGACCGG
>CAZAIE010001151.1:0-2700 GCA_964485035.1 uncultured Myxococcaceae bacterium
GGTGAAGGACGGGACCAACTTCCTCGGCGTCATCGGCCAGCAGGTCGAGAAGCTGCGCGCCCGCCACCACGCCCAGGTCCCGCTGGTGTTCATGAACTCGCTGGCGACGCACGAGGACACGCTCGCCGAGCCGGGCATCGCCGGCATCAACGGCGGCGAGCGCGGCATTCCGGTGGCCTTCCTGCAGAACTGGGTCCCGCGCATCTGCGCGGACACGCTGCTGCCGCTGGCCGCGAAGGACGAGGACGAGGGCTGGTGCCCGCCCGGCCACGGCGACCTCTACCTCTCGCTCACCACCACCGGCATCCTCGAGCGCCTGCTCGCCTCCGGGTTCCGGGTGGCCTTCATCTCCAACGGCGACAACCTCGGCGCCTCGGTGGACGGACGCGTGCTGCGCTGGTTCGTGGACCAGGGCCTGGACTTCGCGATGGAGGTCACCCCGAAGACCGAGGCCGACCTCAAGGGCGGGGCGCTCTTCCGCCACAAGCCGGCCTCGGGTCCCGAGCGGCTCGGGCTGCTCGAGCTGGCGCAGGTGGAGGCGGGCCACGACGCGGACTTCCAGGACGTGCGCCGCTTCCCCCACTTCAACACCAACAACCTCTGGCTCAACCTCGAGAGCCTGCGCGACCGGATGAAGACCGGGCTCGACCTCCCGGTGATCGTGAACCCGAAGACCGTGGAGGGGACCAAGGTCCTGCAACTGGAGACGGCCATGGGGGCGGCCATCGGCTCCTTCGCGCGCACCCGCGGGCTGGTGGTGCCGCGCACGCGCTTTGCGCCGGTGAAGACCAACGCCGACCTGCTGGTGCGCCGCAGCGACTGCTACCTGCTGCGCGAGGAGGACGGGACGCTGGGGCGCAACCCGGCGCGGACGTTGGGCGAGCCCACGGTCACCCTGGACGGCAACTACAAGAACCTGGCCGACTTCGACGCGCTCTTCCCCTGCGTCCCCTCGCTGGTCGAGGCCGCCGCGCTCACGGTGGAGGGCAAGGTCCGCTTCGACAAGCCGGTGCGGATCGTCGGCAAGGTGGTCTTCAAGCACGCCGGGGACTCGGTGGGGAGCGTGGCCGCGCTCGGGCGTGATCGCTTCGCGGACGAGGCCGTGGTGGTGTGAGCCGAAGCCGGCCGAGCCGGAACCAAGGTCGGCCGGCGGCTCCAGACTGTTGGAGTGCCGACGATGCGGGTGGCCCGCCAGCGCATGGTTAGAACGGCGCAGGAGGCAGACCCGCCATGAACCGGAATGCGTTGCTGGCCCTCGCGGCCACGTTGCTCACGGCTTGCCAGACCATGCAGGTGCGCCAGGCCAAGAGCCTCGCCGCCGACCTCTTCGTCCCGCCGGAGCAGGAGCGACAGCTGGGCGTCCAGGTCGCGCGGGAGGTCGAGGCCAAGTCCAAGCTCAGCACCGACCCCGAGGTGGTGAACTACGTCGTCAACCTCGGCCGGCGCATCGCCGTCTCCAGCCCCAACCCCGACAAGTGGAAGCTCACCTTCAAGGTCATCGACGACCTGAACACGGTGAACGCCTTCGCCATCCCGGGCGGGAACATCTACGTCTACACGGGGCTGCTCAAGGCAGCGCGCGACGAGGCCGAGGTCGCGGGGGTCGTCGCCCACGAGATCGCCCATGTCACCTCGCGCCACATCGCGCAGCGCATGGTGCAGGCCTACGGCCTGGAGGCCATCGCCAGCGTCGCACTGGGCGAGAACCCGGGGATGCTCGAGAAGATGGTCGCCGGGCTCCTGGTGCAGGGGACGCTGCTCAAGAACAGCCGCGACGACGAGTCGGAGGCGGACAGCAAGGGCGTGGGCGCGGTCTCGCGCGCCGGCTTCGACCCCCACGGCCTGGTGGACTTCTTCAAGGTGCTCCAGGCCGGCGAGGGCAACCTCCCCGCGGTGCTCGCGTTCCTCTCCGACCACCCGGCCACGGCGGACCGCATCCAGGCGCTGCAGGCGCAGATCCGCGAGCAGCGGCTCAGTGGCAAGGAGCGCAACCCCCAGAGCCTCCAGGCCATCCAGGCCCGGCTGCGCTGACTGGCCGGAGGCTGCAGTCGCCGTCGCGCGACCCGGCCACTCCTGGGGGCTACTCCACCTCTTGCGGCGAGTAGAGCCAGAGGCGGCGCATGCCGCCGGGCTCCAGGCTCCCGCTCAGCCGCGCGATGCCGCAGCGATCGAACGGGTGCTCGAGGCTCGCGCTCCCGGTGAGCGCGGCGGTGAGCATCGAGAGGTCAGGGCTGTGGCCTACCAGGAGCAGGGCGCCCTCGTCGCCGCCTCGCTTCGCCAGCCCCCGGAGGATCCGATCCGGACTGCTGCCCGAGGCGAGCGGGTCGAACTGCTCGAGGGCGACGCCGAGCACGTGGGCGGCGATGGTCGCGGTCTGGGCGGCACGGACGAAGGGGCTCGTCAGCACGCGCCGCGCGACCAGCTCGTTGCGCTCGTGGAGCCGGCCCAGGACCCTCAGCACCTGTGCCTCGCCCGCGTCGGTCAGCGGCCGCGTGGCGTCCGGACCGTCCCAGGATCCACTGTCCACGGGGATCCCGTGACGCAGAAGGTAGAGCTCCACGGCGCCCTCCATCAGAGAGCCGCGAGGCTACCGGAACGGGGACCAGACGGCGTGGGGATTTTCCGGGAAGCCCAGGAGCACCGGGCGCGCTGGAGGTGTTCGAGCAAAGGTGAGCGCCCGGGCTCTGGACAAAAAAGAGA
>CAZAIE010001152.1:0-2700 GCA_964485035.1 uncultured Myxococcaceae bacterium
TGCTCATGCCGCAGACCGACGGCATCGTCCTGGGCCGGTCGTTCCAGGCCGACCCACGCCTCGGCGCCACCCGCCTGGTGCTCATGACCAGCGAGGACCGCCAGGAGCGCCGCCTCGAGGAGGACGGCTTCGTCTGCGGCCTCTCCAAGCCGGTGCGCTCCGCCGACCTCTTCGAGTGCCTGCTCGCCGCCATCCGCGGCCAGCCCCGTCCCCGGGCGCGCATCGGCTCCCGCCCCCGTGCCGAGCTCCGGCGCGACAACGTGCGGGTGCTGCTCGCAGAGGACAGCGGGACCAACCAGCAGGTGGCCCTGGGCATCCTGCGCAAGGCCGGGGTCGCCGCCGAGGCGGTCGCCAACGGCAGCGAGGTGCTGCAGGCGCTGCGCACCCTCCCCTACCACCTGGTGCTGATGGACCTGGAGATGCCCGAGATGGACGGGATCGCCGCGGCCAAGGCCATCCGGTCGGCGGCGGCCGGCGCGGCCAACACCCGCGTCCCCATCATCGCGCTCACCTCCCACGCCAGCCGGAGCGACCGCGAGCGCTGTGTCGCCGCGGGCATGGACGACTACCTCACCAAGCCGGTCTCCGCCGAGTCGCTGACGCAGATGGTCGACAAGTGGATCGCCCGGCTCGGAGGCGGCACGGCGACCTCCCCGGCCAAGACCCCGCCGCCCATCCCGGCGGTGGAGCCGACCATGGAACTCCCCGCCTTCGACGAGAACGACCTGCTGGAGCGCGTGGGCGGAGATCGCGAGCTGGCGCGGCTCGTGGCCACCACCTTCGCCGAGGAGCTCCCCCGCCAGCTGGCGCTGCTCGAAGCCGTCCCCGCCGAGGATCTCCAGGCGCTGCGCGAACTGGCCCACCAGCTCAAGGGCGCAGCGGCCAGCGCGGGCGCGCGCGCCCTCCAGGCCGCGGCCCAGAAGGTCGAGTTCGCCGCACGCGACGGCGAGGGGTGGCGGGCTCGGGTCTGCGTCGGCGCAGTCCGCGAACAGGCCACGCGCACCGCCGAGACCCTCCGCGTCAGCCCCCTGCTCCGGGAGGCCGGCGAGTAGCTCGAGCGGGGCTGGGTGCAGGATCGGGCCTTCGGCTCCGAAGGGGGACCGACTCCAGAGTTCCCTGCGCCCTCCCGCCTCGGAAGACGGGGGGCCCTCCGGCCCCCGCGCGGCCTGCCTTGCGGGCTGCCCCGACACCCCGAGGTGATCGGACCCTTTCGCGGCCTACGCGCGCGGCGCCTGACGGCGCCCAGCGCCGCGGCTGGCTTCTTTGGAATGCGGGGCCTGGGGGGGTGCCCTGGGGTTTGCGAAGGGGTTACTTAATTGACGTTAAGTAACCACTCCGGGAGTTCTCCGTGCCACTGCCTTCCCGACGCGACGAACCCCGGGCGCCCTCCAGGGAACCCTGAAGACCTGTTCCCCTTCCAGGACTGGGACCCCACTTCGGATGACGCGGTGGCGCGCTCAGGCGTTGGCGAAGAGCTCGGTCACCAGCCCCAAGAACTCCTCGGTGACCTCGCCCAGAGACAGGCCCAGCTCCCCGAGCACCCCCAGGTCGAAGTTGGGCGGCTCGGCCCAGACGATGGTGCCGCGGACGAGGACCAGCCGCCCCTCGTGCTCCAGCCCCACCTCGATGGACGTCTCCAGCGGGATGACCGCCATGGTGCGGATGCGCATTCCGGTCACGGACAGGTCCACGACCTCCCCGCGCCAACCGTCGGGCAGCCGGGCGCCCAGCGTCGTCTTCAGGCGGGGGACCTGGCGTTTTGGCTCGATGGCGATGACGGCCTCCCTGAAAAGCGCAGAAATGATCCCCTGCCCCGCTCCTGGCTGCAAGCGGTCACCGCCCTGGCGGACCTGCCACGGGCTCGCAGACCCGGCCCCCCGGCGCCGGATCGTCCCGCCGCCGGTAGAGCACGAACCGCTCGGTCCGGAAGTGTCGCAGGCGCTCGTCGACGAACTCCCTCTCGCGGACGAACCAGCGCCGGGCCGTCGGGTCCTGCGCCATGTACTGCTCGGTGAAGTGCGACCGCGGCGCTGCGAGCACGAAGCGCACCCCATCCGCGCAGGCCTTGGACCAGTACACCTCGTCGGTGAGCAGCCCCGCCCGGAACCGCTTGTGGTTGGTGTCCGCCTCGTCCGCCGCCAGCCGACGCCCGGCCAGCAGCGCCACCAGCGGCGCCGACGTGGACGCACCGACGAGCGTCTCCTCTGGCCCGGTGTTCGCCGCGACGTGTGCCGCCAGCTCCTTGGCCACCGAGAAGGAGAGCGACTTGTTCCACAGGTAGTGCCGGTACGCCGGCGTCGGCTCCCCCTTCACCCGCGAGGACTGGAAGAAGAGCGCGCGGGTCACCCGGCCCACCCCCGCCAGCACCTCAGGGTCGCGCCAGGCGTACTGCACCTGGACCCCGCGCTCGCGCACCTCGTCCGGCCACAGGCCATCGTGGACGGCCCGCCCGAGCGGAGTGTGGAACCCCAGAAGCCCTGCCAGCCCCACCGGCACGAGCAACGCCTGCGGCCTCGTCGCCTCGCCAATCCAACCTGCCAGCCGCACCAGCACCCAGGCCGCGGGAACGGCCATCAGCACGAGCTGCGGGACCATGTAGAAGTCGTAGACCTCGTTCAGGGCCGCCCACTGCAGCACGTAGAGCAGCGCGCCCACCCCCGCGAGCAGCGCCACCCCCTCGCTCGACCCGGAGAGCAGGAC
>CAZAIE010001153.1:0-2696 GCA_964485035.1 uncultured Myxococcaceae bacterium
GCCGAGGTCTCGGTGTCGGTGGGCTTCGCGGTGGGCGACGGCGGCAACGTGCTGAAGACCACCGACGGCTGGGCCACCTACCAGGCCGTCGCGGGAGTCACCGGCACGCTGCCGCTGAAGACCGACGACCAGGAGATCCGCGTGGCGGGCTTCCCCAGCGCGACCACCGGCTGGCTCTTCGGCGGCTCGGGCTTCGCGGTGAAGACCTCCGACGGCGGGGCGAGCTTCTTGCCGCTGGACGCGGCGCTGTTCGGCTCGCGCAACCTCTATGCCGCCTCGTTCCTGAGCGGCACGCAGGGCTGGGTGGGCGGCGATTCTGGCTTCGTCGCCCGCACCACCGACGGCCTCGCCTGGAGCCGGGTGACGCTGCCCACCGGCCTGTCGCTCTACGTGCGCGGGATGCACTTCCCCACCTCCACCTTCGGCGTGCTGGTGGGGACCTCCGGGAAGATCGCCCACTGGGACGGCGCGGCCATCGTGCCCGACGCCTCACCGGTGACCAGCGCCCTGCGCTCGGTGCGGATGGCCGACCAAAGCCACGGCTACGCGGTGGGCGACGCGGGAGTGATCCTCGCGAACGCCGGGGCGGGCTGGGGGGTGGAGTCGCTGCCGGCGGTGAGGGAGGACCTGTTCGCGGTGTGGACCTTCGACGCCACCCGGGCGATCGCCGTGGGTGACAAGGGGCGGCTCCTGCGGCGCAGCGCCTCGGGGTGGACCGCGGTCTCGGCGGGGACCTCGGCGACGCTCAAGGACATCGGCTTCGCGGACGCCCTGCACGGGTGGATCGTGGGGAACGGGACCATCCTGTTGACCAGCGATGGCGGGCTGACCTGGCAGAAGCAGCTCTCGCCCACCGGGTCGACGCTGCAGTCCGTGGCCGCGGTCAGCGCGGACGTGGCCTACGCGGCGGGCTCCTCGCGCAACGTGCTGAAGACCACCCTGGGCGGGCGCTGACCGCTACTCCCCGGTGAAGCGGGGCAGCCTCTTCTCGGCGAACGCGGCCAGGCCCTCGAGCCGGTCGCGGGTGCCCAGGGTCTTCTCGTACTCGCGGTGCTCGAGCGCCAGCGCCTCGACGATCGGCAGCTCCAGCCCCTGGTCGACGGCGTGCTTGGCCGCGGCGACGGCCAGCGGTGCGTTCTTGGCGATGGCCTGGGCGAGCAGCAGGGCCTCGTCGCGGGAGCTGTGGCGCTCGGCCATGCGGTTCACCACTCCCAGCGCGTAGGCCTCCTCGGAGACCACCGGCCGGCCGGTGAGGATGAGGTCCTTGGCCCGCCCCGCGCCGATGAGCCTGGCCAGCCGCTGCGTCCCGCCGCCGCCGGGGATGATGCCCAGCGAGACCTCGGGCAGGCCGAACTTCACGCCCGGCGTGGCGACCCTCAGATCGCACGCCAGCGCCAGCTCCGCGCCCCCGCCGAAGGCCCCGCCGTTGAGCGCGGCGATGAAGATGCGGTCGCTGGTCTCGATGGCCCGGAAGGCGTCGCGCAGGCTTGCCAGGAAGGCCCGCACCTCGACCTCGGACATGCCCCGGCGCTCCTTCAGGTCCGCGCCGGCGCAGAAGGCGACGCTGCCGGAGCCGGTGAGCACCACCGCGGTCAAGGACCGGTCCGTCCCCACCCTCGCGAGGTTCGCGCCGAGCTCTTCGACCATGCCGCGGCTCAACGCGTTTCGGGTGTCCTCGCGGTTGAGCGTCCAGACCTCGATGCGCTCCAGCCTCTCGACCAGGATCTCCGCCATGGCTCCCTCCCCTCGTCTGCGGAGCCGGTTGTAGCTCCTGGCTCCCCGGGCTGTACAGCTACCCCCGCGCGGCGAGGACCACGAGGTCCGGCGAGCCGTCGTGGAAGGGCTCGCCGAGCACGCTCCCGAACAGGCGCTGGATGCGCAGCCCCACGGCCTCGAACCGCTCCTGCAGCTCGTGGGGCCGGTAGTACCGCAGGGCGTAGCGGGCGTGGCACGGCGGCTCCCCGGGCGTCTCGAGGCTGCGCAGTCCGCGGTCGACGCCCGCGGCAGCGTCGAAGTGCGAGCGCTCCCGCAGGCGGGCGCCGTCTGGGAGCACCTGCTCGAACGCGACGTCGGGGTGGGCCGAGAGCTGCAGTGGGTTCACGGTCTGGAACACGAAGCGCCCCGAGGGCGCGAGGGCCCGGGCGGCCTCGGCCAGCGCGGCCCGGTTCCCATGCTCGTCGAAGACGAAGAGCGTCGAGTACCAGCAGTAGATGGCGGTGAAGGTCCCCGACCGGAAGGGCAGGGCTCGGAGGTCGCCGCACGCCACCGGAGCGAAGGTCGAGGCGATGGCCAGCGCTTCTTGATCGATGTCCACGCCGACGAGCGGCGCGCGCCCGGAGAGCGCTTGGAGGTGGCGGCCTTCGCCGCACCCGAGGTCGAGCACCCTCCCCGCTGGGAGCTGGCTGGCAATGAACGCGGCTTCAGCCCCGGTGACACCCTCGGACAGGAACGGACGGGTGGTTCGCCGGTAGAAGGCCCCGAAAAACGGCACCTCCCGGCTGGTCGGCGGGTCGTGGGTCAAGATCTACCTCGCAACGAATACAGGATGACCCACCCCTGGGGGGCCAATCGTTCAGGACCGGACTCGTGATTCCGCATGGTTACGCCATGTGCCCATGACACGTGTCACGCCGACAGTGCTGGCACGCAAGGTGTAACTCCATCCTGCACGACCTGAAGGTCGAACAAGTCAACGG
>CAZAIE010001154.1:0-2694 GCA_964485035.1 uncultured Myxococcaceae bacterium
GATGTGTATAAGAGACAGCAAGAGGGACGTCAAGAGGGACGTCAAGAGGGACGTCAAGAGGGGCGTCAGGAGGGACGTCAAGAGGGGTTGCAGGAAGCACGCGGCACCCTGGCTGACATCTTGCGCCACCAACTGGAGCACAAGTTCGGAGTGGTCCCCGACCGCCTCGAGGCCAGGATCGCCGAGGCCGACATGGGGCTCATCGCCCGATGGACGAAGCGGGTTGTGGACGCAACCTGTCTCGACGACGTCTTTGCGGACTGATTCCCCGGGTCCCGCCAGCGTTCTGATCTGACGCAGACTCACTCAGGCTGGCTGGGAGCGCCGTTGTGCCCGCGTGGCCGTGAGGACCATGAGGCGAGTCATGACGAAGCAGGGGAAGTCGATAGCCGACCAGCTCGAGGCGCGGGGTTGGATGAAGGGGCGCGAAGAAGGGCGTCTGGAGGGACTGGAGGAAGCACGCCAGGAGGGACTGCGGGAAGCACGCACCACTTTCGCTGACGTTCTGCGCTACCACTTGGAGCACAAGTTCGGAGAGGTCCCCGACCGCCTCGAGGCCAGGATCGCTGCGGCCAACGTGCAACTCCTAGCCCGGTGGTTGGATCGGGCGGTGGAGGCAACCTCTCTCGACGACGTCTTTGCGGACTGATCCGCTGGGTCCCGCCCGCAGGAAGCACGCACCGCCCTGGCTGACGTCCTGCGCCACCAGACTGGAGCACAAGGTCGGGGAGGTTCCCGACCATCTCCAGGTCACATCCGGTGGCCGGCTCGAGGTCCCTTGACCAACGGACCGCCCAGCCCGCGCCAGCGGGCTTCATCCGAGTTCGTTCCGTCCCAGCTAGAGCCGGGGGATTCATCCCCCGGATCCCGCCGATTCATCCCCCGGATCCCGCCGATTCATCCCCCTGGATCCCGGCTAGAAATCCAGCATCCGCAGCGCGATCCCGACGTTCTTCTCGTCGCCCAGGATCGCGTGCCGATAGCTCACCTCGATCGCCCAGCCCTCGACGATCAGCGTCACGCCCGCGGCCAGGATGTGCGCCTTGCGCGCCAGGTCCTCCGAGTAGCCCAGCCTTGGGGCCACCAGGTCCGCGAACAGGTACTCCCCGCCGATGGAGAACGTGGGCTGCAGGTTCCCGTTGGCGTCGTCGTCGAGGCGCACGTCGAGGTCCGCGTGGAACTGGTTGGGCTTGCCCACCGCCACCCCGAAGCCCCACGCCCGCTTCGCCTCGGGGCTGTTCACGTCGATGAGGTTGTAGCCGGCGGCAGTGATGCCCAGCATGGGGATGGGCTTCACCATCACCGACGCGTCCATGGTGATGGCGTTGGAGACCACCGCCCCGGAGAGCTTCAGGTAACGCCCGGTGATGCCCACGTAGGCGATGTCCCGGTACATCGGCGCGGCGATGGACAGCGAGAGCACGTGTCCCTTGCGCGACTCGAAGCCCTCGCCGGCGACGAAGTACTGGTAGCCCACGCCGCCGGAGACGTTGATGGCCTCGTCGGAGTTGATCTTGCTGTCCACCGCCTCCGCCGAGAACACGTACTGCTTGTGGGGGACGTTGAGGAAGCCGCCCAGCGAGAGCGCGAAGTGGGGCTGGTCGCAGATGGCCGCGGGGTTCACGTGGATGGCGTCGGTGTCCGCGGCGAACCCGATGGTCGCCCCCGCCATCCCCGCGGCGCGGACCGAGGTGAGGTCCCGCAGCGTGGGCATCGGCTCGGCACGGGTGACCGGCGCGAGGGCAAGGGCCGCCAGGGCGGCCAGGGTCGAAAGCAGGGTGCGCATCGCCGGGCAGGATATGCGCCCCGCTCGGCACTGGCCAGCGCCCTTTCCCCCCGCAGCCCTTTCCTGTCAAGGCGGGCGCCCGGTTGAACCGCCGAAACGCGGCCGGTACGATCCGCTCCGCCCGGTCGTCCTGCAGCCCGCTCCGCCCACCCCGAGACCGGCCAGCGAGGGAGTCGGCGATGAACAAGGTCAAGCTCAAGCGCTACCGCTCGGTGCTCTCCGAGCAGCTCACGATGCTGTTGGACCACAACGAGGGCACGGTCGGGGCCCTGGAGGGCGACACCCAGGCGCAGCCCGACCCCAACGACCGCGCTTCCGACGAGTCCGGGCGCAGCTTCGACCTGCGCCTGCGCGACCGCGACCGCAAGCTCATCGACAAGATCAAGGCCGCCCTGGAGCGCATCGACCAGGGCACCTTCGGCGTCTGCGAGGACTGCGGCCAGCCCATCGAGGAGAAGCGGCTCCAGGTGCGCCCGGTCACCAGCCAGTGCATCGAGTGCAAGGAGGACCAGGAGCGGCGCGAGAACCGCGCCCGCACCCTCCCTGCGCCCGTCGCTCCCGAGGCGGTCCGCCCCAGTCGGGCGGTATCGCGTCGCCGCTGAGCAAGTTCCTGTCGGAGGCGGCGCACCCGTCATAGGATGCGCCGCCCCATGGAACCCGCACCCCAGCAGCCGCAGCGACCGCCGTTCGAGCTCCGCTTCCGCCTCGGCGCCATCCCCGTCGTCATCGAGCCAGGCTTCTGGTTCATCAGCGCGCTGGTCGGCATGACCGGAGGCACCGCGCACGGCGTGCTCATCTGGGTCTCGGTGGTGCTGGCGTCGATCCTGATCCACGAGCTGGGGCACGCCCTCGCCTTCCGGGCGCTGGGCACCCCGGTGGTCATCCGCCTCTACTCCATGGGCGGGCTG
>CAZAIE010001155.1:0-2690 GCA_964485035.1 uncultured Myxococcaceae bacterium
GGGGCACCCGGCCACCGGCTACGAGCTCGCGAAGCGGACGCGGGTCCCGCGCTCCGCGATGTACGCGGTCCTCGGTCGGCTGGAGCGCGCAGGCATCCTTCGCGCCGTGCAGGCGAACCCCGCGAAGTACGAGCCGCTCCCTCCCCAGCAACTGGTGGCGATGCTGCGCGACCAGCACCAGCAGACGCTCGAGGACCTGCAGCAGGCGCTGGAGCGGATGGACCGGAGCCCGCGCCCCTCCTCGCTCTGGGCCACCGTCGGGTATGGCGCCATCCTGGGCGAGGCCGAGCGCGTCATCCGCTCGAGCGAGAAGCTGGTCGCCGCGTCGCTCTGGGCCCGTGAGGCCACCCGCCTCGCGCCCGCCTTCGAGGACGCGCGCCGTCGGGGCGTGGAGGTGGTCGTCTTCTCCTTCACGCCGTTGCCCGACTTCGGGCCTCGGACCTTTTCCTACGGCATCCCCGAGGCGGAGCTGTCCAAGTACTGGCCCCACAAGATCACGCTCGTCGGCGACCGCCGCCGACTGCTGGTGGGCAGCGCCGAGGACGACTCCAGCCGCGCCACCTTCACTGACGAGACGGCGCTGGTCGAGATGGCCCTGAGCACCCTGGTGCTCGACCTCACGCTGCTGGGCCAGCGGCTGAAGCGGGACACCGCGAGTTCGGTCGGGCTGCTCACCGAGCACCTCGCCCCGGTCGACCAGCTGCTCAAGTCGGCACAGCCCTGACGCACGCGGCGGGCGGACTGGTGTAGGTTCGCCCGCCATGACCGACACCAACCATCGTACCGGCCGCATCGCGGTCCACCCCCGAGGCTTCGGGTTCCTCGGCTTCGAGGCGCCCGAGGGCGAATCCTCCGCCTTCGTCGCCCCGCCCGACTTGGGCCCCTTCCTGGACGGCGACGTCGCCAGCGCCGAGGTCACCACCGGCGCGGACGGCCGCTCCAACGCCACCCGCCTGACGCTGGTCTCCCGCAGCCGCGAGGAACTCTTTGGCAGCGTCGGGGGCCGGGGAAACAAGCGCTTCCTCCAGGTCGACCGCTCGGTGTCCAACTCCGACTGGCCCTTCGAACCGGGGAGCGCGGACAAGCTCGAGCTCGGCTCCTTCGTGGTCGCCGCCATCCGCGGGCGTCACGTGGTCCCGTTGCGGACCGTGGCCCAGGACGCCGACCTCGGGCTGGAGCGGTGCGTGGTCCGGCACGGGCTGCGCGCCGCGTTCCCGCCTGCGGTGCTCGAGGGGGCGCGCGCGGCCGCGGCGGCGGTCTCGCTGCAGGGCAGGCGCGACCTGCGCGAGGTCCCCACCGTCACCATCGACGCGGCCAGCACCACCGACATCGATGACGCTCTCTCCGCGCTTCCCGCCGACGCGGACGGGGCGCTGCGGGTACTGGTGTCGATCGCTGACGTCGACGCCTTCGTGCCCGAGGGCTCCCCGATGGACCTGGAGGCGCGGCTGCGCGGGACCAGCGTCTACCTCGCCGGGCGGGTGCTGCACATGCTGCCCGAGTCGCTGGCCAGCGACGCCGCGAGCCTCAAGCAGGGCGTGGAGCGGCCGGCGCTCACCGCGGAGCTGCGCATCGACCCCGAGGGCCGCGTGACCGCGGTGGACCTGTACGCGAGCGTGCTCCGCTCACACGCTCGGCTCACCTACGACGCGGTGACGGAGCTGTTCACCACCGGGAGCAGCAAGGATGTCCCCGAGGGCGTGGTGCCCACGCTGCGCTGGCTGCGGACCGCGGCGGCACGGCTCTCGGCGGTGCGCAACGCGCGCGGCGGCGTCGAGCTGGGGCGCGACGAGGCGTACGTCTCCTTCGACCCGGCCACGCGCGAGCCCATCCGCGTCGAGGCGCGGGCGGACACCGAGGCACACCGGTTGGTGGAGCGGCTGATGGTCGCGGCCAACGAGGCGGTGGCGGACTGGCTGGTCACGCGCGGGCAGCCGGGCGTGTTCCGGGTCCACGACGCGCCCGAGCACGATCGCGTGGCGACCCTCGGCCAGTTCGCACACAACCTGGGCATCGAGGCGGGGTTCGGACCGCAGCTCACCCCGCGCGGGCTCGCCGCTTTCGAGGCCCAGTCCCGCGGTTCGCCCGTGGCTCCGGCGCTGCACTCGGTGCTCGGACGCATGCTCGGACCGGCGCGCTACACCGTGCACCCCAGCCCCCACTTCGGACTGGCCGCGCCGCTGTACCTGCACTTCACCTCACCCATCCGCAGGTATGCCGACCTGCTCGTGCACCGCATCGTGAAGCGGTACCTCGGTGGGGACCGCACGCTCGCCCCGGGCGATCTGGCGTTGGAAGAGCAGGCCCAGGCGATCAACAGGGCCGCCGCCCAGGCCACCAAGGCCGAGAACGAGCGGCACAGGATGATCGTGGCGCGGTGGTTCTCCAGCCGCATCGGGGAGAAGGCCCATGGCCACGTCATCGCCGTGAAACCCTTCGGGCTCATCGTGCAGATCCTCGGGACCGGGGCCACGGGGACGGTGGCGATGGAGGCCCTGCCCGACGGGCCGTATCGGATGGAGGAGGGCGGGTTTGCGGCGAGCGGACCGAAGCACCGGTTCGTCATGGGCCAGGCGCTCGAGGTGGTGGTCGCCGGCGCCAGCGAGGAACTGGGGCGGGTGGAGCTGACGCTGCAGGGCGAGGAGTAGGGACAGGGGAGACTTGGGGCCCTCTCCCCACCCTCTCCCTAG
>CAZAIE010001156.1:0-2689 GCA_964485035.1 uncultured Myxococcaceae bacterium
TGCTCATGCTGGTCCACTTCGCCAACGCGGGCTCCTTCCTGTTCGCCCACCCCACCGTCTCCAGCGCGGCACCGGACATCGTGGCGTCCTGGCGCCGGGAGATCATCGGCGTGAACGGGCTGATGGGGGTCCTCGACGCGCTGGCCTTCCTCTTCATGCTGCGCCGGCGGAGCGACCCGGGAGGCCAGGCGTGGCTCCCCTTCGTCCTCTCGGTCGGCTACCAGTTCCTGGGCGCCGCGGTGGTCGCCTTCGACCAGGCGGTGACCATGTCGATCACCCCGTTCGTGGCGGCGACGATGGGCACCGCGGTGGTGGTGCGCCTGCCTCCCACCGCCTCGGTCCTCTCGCGCATCGCCAGCTTCGCGGCCTTCCTCCTGGGCCTCTTTCTGCGCCAGCCCGACGAGGCAGTGCGCATCTCCAATGCCTTCAACGGCCTGACGGTCGCGGCGCTGGGGCTGGGCCTCGACCTCGTGCTCTCCCGCTCCCACCGCCGGGAGTTTTTGCTGCGGCGGACCATCAACCGGCAGGCGAGCGAGTTGGAGGCGGCGCTGGCCCGCGTCCAGGTGCTGGCCAACACCGCCGAGGCGGCCAGCCAGGCCAAGAGCCAGTTCCTGGCCAACGTGAGCCACGACCTGCGCACGCCGCTCAACTCCATCCTCGGGCTGGCGAGGCTGCTCTCGGCGGAGGCCGCGACCGGGCGGCAGCGGGCCTGGCTGGGGTCGATCGAGTCGTCGGGACGGACGCTCCTGCGGCTGCTCGAGGACATCCTCGACCTCTCGCGCATCGAGGCCGGCCACCTGCTGGTCGAGCCGGTGCCCTGCGACCTGCACCGGGTGGTCGCCGACGTCGCGGGGGCGCTGGAGCAGCGCTTCGCCGAGAAGCGCCTCACGCTGAGCCTCGCCGTGGGCCCCGACGTCCCGCGCGGGGTGCTGCTGGACGACGTGCGGCTGCGCCAGGTGCTCTTCAACCTCCTGGGCAACGCCCAGAAGTTCACCGAGAAGGGCGGGGCCACCGTGCGGCTGGACGCCCGGCCTGGCGCGGTCCGCGACACCGTGGACCTGGTGCTGGTCGTCGAGGACACCGGCATCGGCATTGCGCCCGACGACCAGGAGCGCATCTTCGAGCCGTTCGTCCAGGCCGAGGGGCAGAGCTCGCGCAAGTACGGCGGCACCGGCCTGGGCCTGGCCATCACCCGGCGCCTGGTCGCCCTGCAGCACGGCAGCGTCGACCTCTACAGCGCGCGGGGGGCGGGGACCCGCTTCACGGTGACGCTGCCGGCGGTGCCGCTGGCGACCCTGCCGCTGGTCGAGGCCGCGCCGGTCATGGCCGCTCCTCTCGTGGCCCCGGAGCCCGAGCCGGTGCGGTCCGAGGACCTCGCGGCCACGCTCGCGGCGCTGCGGGGCCCGCTCGCGGCCATGCACGCGGAGTGCGTGCGGCTGTCCCGCGTGGACCTCATGGAGCAGCTCGCGGGCCGGCTGCGGGAGCTGGGCGAGCGGCACCAGGTGGGCCCGGTCCAGCGGCTGGCGGCGCGGCTGGGCGAGGCGGTGGAGGCCTTCGACGTGCCGCGCATGCTGCGCGTGCTGCAGGAGTATCGTTCGATCATCGAGGCGCTGGAGCGCTGGGAGGGCAGGCCATGACCGAGGGCCAGGGGCCGCTCGTCCTGGTGGTGGACGACGAGGCGAAGAACCTGCAGGTGGTGGGCGCGCTGCTGCGCGAGCGGGGCTTCCGGGTGGCCATCGCCATGGAGGGCCGCCAGGCGCTGGCCATCGCCGTCGAGAGCCAGCCCGACGCCATCCTCCTGGACGTGATGATGCCGGGGATGGATGGCCTAGAGGTCTGCCGGGCGCTGCGCGAGGACATCCGCACCGCGGGCATCCCCGTGCTCTTCCTCACCGCCCGCACCTCCGAGGAGGACGTGGTCGCCGGCTTCGCCGCGGGCGGGGTGGACTACGTGCCCAAGCCGTTCCGGCCCGAGGAGCTCATCGCCCGGGTCACCGCCCACGCCCAGCTGCGCCGGATGCGCGGCCTGCTCTACGTCTGCGCGCACTGCCAGCGCATCCGCAACGAGGAGCGGGGGTGGGAGCGGCTGGAGTCCTACGTCTCGCACCACACCGACGCGACCTTCAGCCACGGCGTCTGCCCCGACTGCCTCTCCCGCTATTTCCCGGGTGTCGACGTCTCCGAGGACCTGCTGAAGTAGCCCCGCATCGCTCCTTGACCGGTTGCAGCGGGCGGCTTATGACGTGCGCTTCCGGTGGGGCCCGGGTGGTATTCCATCCGGGCCCTTCCGTTCCGTTCCGAGGCTGCCGTCCCCAACCTTTTCCACCCCTAGAACGAGGAAGTTCCATGACTCGCCTGCTGTCCCTCGCCATCGTCGCCGCGCTCGCCACCGGGTGTGCGGCCTCCCGCCAGGTTTCCTTGAAGGCCGACGCGCGTCTCTCCGGCGGCACCGAGGTGGAGACCAAGGTCACCGTGCCCGAGGGCTGGTTCATCTCCACCAAGAAGGCGGACAAGCTCGAGGCCACCGGCCCCGACAACTTCTCCCGCCTCTCGGTCTCCCTCACCCCCGCGCTGGTCGACGACGCGGCCTGCCAGGCCATCGGCGCCCGGGCGGCGAAGGAGGCGGCGAAGGCCGCCGCTGCCGGCCGTGACCTCCAGGCGGAGATCACCGCGGGCGCCACCCCCGACC
>CAZAIE010001157.1:0-2688 GCA_964485035.1 uncultured Myxococcaceae bacterium
GTCTCGTGGCGCGCGCCGCCGAGGACCGTCGAGGCGACGACGGCCTTCAGGTCGGGGCTGAGCCGCGTCACGAACGCGTCCTCCCCGGCGACCGTGGAGTCGTAGGCACCGGCCGAGACGGGGAAGTCCGGCGGGAGCGCGGACCCGGTGACGAACACGTCGCCGCTGGGGTGGACGACCATCCCGTCCAGCGTGTCCGACCTGCCGGCGGAGGTGGCGCCCAGGTACGTCGAGGCGAGCAGCGGGTCGATGACCAGCGGCGCGGAGCGGTCGTACCTGCCCACCCTGAAGCCGTAGCGTTCACCCGCGACGGCGTAGGCGACCTCCACCGGTCTGCGCTCGCCGTCGAGGTCCTGGAAGGCGATGGGACGGGTGAGGCGGACGGGGCCGTCGGCGGTCTCGATGCGCAGCTCGCCGCCAGGGTCGATCGCCAGCTTCCGGGCGCCCACGACCTGGACGGCGACGCTGGACGGATCGGCCCCGGGCGGGACGTGGAAGCGCCGCTCCACGTTCCGCGCGGCCGCGTGCACGGTGACCTCGACGCCGTGGACGGTGCGTCCCAGCGACACGCCGTCCCACGCCGCCAGATTCGTCTGCCAGGACTCCGGCGGGCCGCGGAAGACGCTCATCTTCGTTGCGCTCGGCGAGACCCCGGCGGGCACGCCCTCGGCGAGACCGACCACGCGCTCGGAGAGGACGCGTGGCCGCGACCCGGGCTGCATCAGCGCCAGGGAGAGGGTACGGTCGCGCAGCACAGCCGCAGTCCCGGCGAAGGTCTGGGCGTAGAAGGCGACCTCGGGGTTTGCGACCTGCCCGCGGTTCTCGACGAACGGGAGGGAGAGGCTCGTCGCTCCCAAGGTCGTGGAGGCGACGGGGCTCGGCGCGTGGCGGACGTGGTGGCCGACGGCGGCGAGACAGAGGGAGAGGGCGAGCCCTCCCAGGGCGAGACGAAGCGGGTGCATGGATGGACTCCCGGCCTTGGACAGCGGGAGTTCACGTCCGGTCGCACGAAAAGGCAATGGTGTCCGCTCACACGGCTTCGCACGTCGCCTCCCGGACGCGGAAGCAGGCGTGGGCGTGGCGGCTTGGAGGGGGAAGACTTCGGCCCGGAGGGAAGCGCAGCGCCGGGCGAAGTCGAGTCCAAAGAGTTCTCCAGGACTCCGTGCCCGCTCTCCGGTCGGAGGGAGGGGGGCCGGCCGCCCCCCGCGCGACTTGCCTTGCGGGCTGCCCCGTCACCCCGAGGCGGATGGGCGTCCTTGCGGCCTACGCGCGCGGCGCCTCGCGGCGCCCTCTGCGGGGCCCGCTCCTCGAACGGACCCCGGGGGGACACCTGGGGGAATCGAGGGTGTTTCTTAACTGGCGTTAATTAACGGAACCAGCGAGAGGTGTCGGCGCGACCCCATCCGCCGTCTTCGAGGCAGGAGGTGGCTCCGCCTCGGTGCGACGCCGGGGACTTCGCGTCCGTCCGAATCCCTCCCTGAAGACACGTCCCCTTCCAGGTAGCCGAGGCGCCCCGGGGAGGCCTCGGGGCAGGATCCCGCTCCGGCGCTACGGATGGTCCGCGGCGAACTGCCTCAGCAGCTCCTCGAGCAGCGGGTCCCGATGCGCTCCCCCGCGTAGCTGCATGCCTTCGAGTTGGAGATGAGTCGCCAGCTCCCCAATGGTCTTCAGCTCCTCCTCGGTGAAGCAGGTCCACGCCGGTTGTTCGGGCTCGAGTACGGGACCGACGAGACCTTCCCCGTCTTCAGTTACAGTCCGCCGCGGTCGCGGCGAGCATCTTCGCGCCTGTGAACTGGCCGAAGTGCGCAGCCTGGGCCAGGGCGCGCAGCGCGGCGTCCTCGTCCACGGCCTCGGTGCCGCAGAGGTGGCTGGTGAGACGGTGAGCCCCTCGGCCCCGTCGGCTGCGAGGAACCGGCCGAGGTCGCTCGCTCCGAGCGCCGCCTCGATGCCCACCGGAGAGCCGCGTGCACGCCCCGAGGCGCGAGCAGCGTCGGACCACCTCGTCCCAGTCGGTCGCAGACAGCCGGGGAGCGGCGGCGAACAGACCCATCGGTCAGGGGCTCTTGCCGAGCCCGTTGTCCTTCGGCCCGGAGTCGTCGGTCGACAGGTCGAGCTGGACCAGGCGCCCCTCGGCGTCCCAGTGGAACGAGGCCGTGCGCAGCAGGGTCCGGTGCTTGCCGAACATCGTGCCCCCGGACTCCCAGCGCTCCTGCCAGGAGTAGACCCACTTCTCCACCGCCGTGGGCGCGAAGCCCGGGTAGTCCCCGCTGCGCGGGACCGCCGACAGCCCGTCCTCGCCCAGCGCCTCCTTCACCTGCTCGCGGCGCGTGGCGCCGGTGGGGAAGCGCGCGCGCAGGTCCGGCTCCTGCAACTTCTCGAGCCCTGCGTTGCCGTGCGCCAGGACCCGGCGCATCTCCCCGGTGCAGCCGACAAGGCCGAGCACCGCAGCGAGGATCCCCATGGTCGTGCCCACCTTGTGCATCGAGTGTCTCCTCACCTCGCGTTCCGGGCGACGCGGAACCCGTCGGGTCCGCAAGCTCGTCTCGGGCGGGCGGCAGAGACGACATCGGGGGGGGTGCTGTCAAGTCGGGGAGGACGTCTACGGCAGCGACAGCTCGTCACGCGGGCCCGAGGCGCTCGCGTGCGGTCCGCGTCCACGACTCGCGCGACGCCAGCGCCGAGAGCAGC
>CAZAIE010001158.1:0-2687 GCA_964485035.1 uncultured Myxococcaceae bacterium
GTGCTGGGGCGGGTGGGGCAGCCCGTTGCGGACACCGCGCACGCCGCGGCCCTGGGACAGCAACTCCTGGCGCGCTACGGCCTGCTCACCCGGGAGGTGGCGCAGGCCGAGGGCATCCCAGGCGGGTTCAGCGCCGTCTACGACGTCCTCAAGGCGATGGAGGAGGGCGGGCGTACGCGTCGGGGCTACTTCGTCTCCGGCGTCGGCGCGATGCAGTTCGCGCAGCCCGCGGTCGTGGAGTTGCTGCGCTCGCTGAAGGACGACCCGGAGCCGGCCGAGGTCGTGCTGCTGTCCTCCTGCGACCCGGCGAGCCCCTACGGGACGCTCCTGCCCTGGCCCTCGCGCGGGCCGTCGCGGTCGGCGGGGACACATGTGGTGCTGCGCAACGGGGCGCTGGTGGCCTACGTAGGCCGGAGCGGCCGGCAGGTCCAGGTCTTCCTCCCGGAGGGCGAGCCGGAGCGGGGGGCGACGCTGGAGGGGCTGGCGATGCAGCTCGCGGCGCTGGCGGCGCGCACCCGGACGGGCTTCGAGATCGAGGAGATCAACGGCGACCCGGCGCGGGGCCACCCGCTCGCGGGCCAGCTCACCCGCTGCGGGTTCTCGGCAGGGCCGAGCAGCCTGTTCTACCTGCGGCGCCTCGCGGCGCTGCCCAACCCCGGGAGCAAGGCGTGATTGGAGTCCTGTTCTCCTTGGCCATTCTGGCGGCGCTAGCGGTCGTGGGCGTTCGCTGGGTGCGCAAGCGGAGCGCGAAGCGCCAGCACGACGCGGAGCTCGCCCGCCGGCCGGGCTACAGCGCAGACCACCCCGTGAAGATCCACTCCTTCCACGAGATCGACGACGCCATCGCCACCTGGCGTTGTCCCTGCGGCGGGCTGCTGGACCGGATCGGGGAGGGGAGCAGGCCGGGGATCCGGGTGGTGCGCTGCGCCTGCGTCATCTGCGAGGAGGACGTGGACCTGTTCTTCGACCTCAGCGAGCTGTGGCACTGACCCTGCCGGGCGTGCCGAAACCTCCTGCTTGGCGGGGAGCGGTGTCCTGGCGCAGACTTGGGGCTCGTCTTTGGGGAGGGTTCCTTGCCGCTCGATCGTCTCTGTGCCGGCTACTACTGCATCCGCCCCGCTCCGCGCCGCCCGTGGATGGATGCGACCCTCGTCCCCGAGAGGATCCTCAGCCTCTCGGAGTGCGTGGGCGCCGTCGCCCCCGCCGCCTGGGCCTACTACTGGACCTCGAGCGAGCCAGGGTCCCGCGCGGCTTCGCTCGAGGCCCTCGGGCTGCAGGAGGCGGTGGTGGGGCCTCTCGCGAGCTGGATCGACGCGGCCCTCGGGGCGGGGCAGCTCGGCTTTCCCTCCACGTTCTTTTCGCTCGCCAAGGCGCAGGAGTTCCGGGCGCGGTTCTTCGCAAACCACGACGACGTCTACGTGGTGGGCCTCGCCCTGGACCGGGCCCTGGCGCTGCGCTCGGCGTTGAAGTCGGTGGGCACGGCCCACGACGGCCCGGCGACGATGCTCGCCCAAGACGCGGCGCCGGAGCCGGGGGGCCGGGCGCTCGGCTTCGACGTCCTCGCCCTGGACACCGGCGGCTTCCACTCGTTCCTGTGCGGCGGCGCCGAGCGTCGGCTCTTCGCCCGGCTCGGGGCGAGGCCGAACGCGCGAGGCCTCTTCGACGACCCGACCCTCGCCAGGGACTGTGCGGCCCTCGTCGAGGCCGAAGGGCTCGGGGAGCCAGGCCCGTGGTCCGCGTGGGAGGTCCTGGCCTACGAGCAGGGCCAGGCTGGGCAGCTGCCGATTGCGCCCTGAGCCAGGGGATGCAGGCTTCATCGAAGCGGTCCGCATCCCGGAGGCGGAGCACCTGGCTGATGCTCGGCCTGGTCGCCCTCGGCGCGGTCGGAGCGTGCGTGACCGCCAGCGTCGCGAGCCTCGACGGCCCGTTCGTCTTCCTCCCCGATGGCAGGGCGACGGAGTACGCCTCCGGCTACTCGGAGGTCGCCTACCGGTCGGTCCACGAAGGCATGTCCGCTGATGAGGTGCTCCGTCTGCTGGGTGAGCCGGTGGAGCGAACCCAGTACGGGAACGAGGAGACCTGGGACTACTCGCGCCCACGGGACCCCTCGAGGGACGATGGCTATCGGATCCGCCGCGTGATGCTCTCCTTCGGACGGGTGCGGATGAAGCACCACGGCTTCTGTCCGAGCCGGAGCTGGCGGTGCTGAGCTGTGGGGTTCTGTCACGCCCCCTCGGCACAGAGCTTCATCTCGGCCGCCTGCGACCCCTCGGGGAAGAGCTGCAGGTAGAGCCCGCAGAGATCGCTCGCCAGCGTGACGTCCTGGGGCGCCTTGGTGGCCTGCGCCTCCTCGTGCCACGCAGCCGCCAGCGGCGCCAGCAGCGACTCGGTCTTCGAGAGCGCGAGCGCAAGGCTCTGCTTGTCCTCGTCCGAGCCGAACGAGCCCTCGGTGCGGACGCCGGTGATGGTCGCCGCGAGCTGTCCGATGGCCGCCAGGATCTCGGGCTTCTTCCCGCCACGGACCACGTAGCCCGCAAGGTGCCACTGGAAGAGCGCCGCGTCGGGCGAGCGGGGCCGGTCCTTGAGGAGGAAGCGGAAGAGCGCCGTGGCGTCCTCGACCCGCCCCCGCTCGTGCAGCGCGAGCCCCAGCTTCTCGGGCAGGCCGCCGACGTTGTGATGGCTCTTGA
>CAZAIE010001159.1:0-2681 GCA_964485035.1 uncultured Myxococcaceae bacterium
GTCGTTGCTCCCAACCCCGGGGGGTCCCCATGCATCGCCTCGTCGCCGTCGCGCTGGTCCTGGCCGTCCCTCCCCTCTCCGCCGCCGACACCACGCTGAACGTGCAGAGCCTGAGCGTCGACGGCCAGCACGTGCGCGACCTCTCCTGCACCCTGGGACAGGGCGGGCTGTTCGCGATGATGGGCGTGGTCGGCGCCCTGGCGAAGCAGAAGGCCGCGCTCGACGCCTGCGCCCCCGCCGGGGCCGCCTTCCGGGTCAAGTGGACCTGGGGCGCGAAGACCGAGGTCGCGGTGGAGGCCGGTGGCGACGCGAAGGCCCAGAAGTGCGTCGCGCGGGCGCTGGAGGCCACCAAGGGCCCCACCACGGGCACCTGCTCGGGCCTGGTCCTGGTCGGCACGACCGCAGCGGCCGAGAAGGCCGCCGCCCCGTTGCGGAAGAAGTAGGCCGCCCTCCGCTACCAACCCGTCCCGTCGCTGCGAGTCCCGGGCGAGCTTGCGAGCGCGCCGAGCGCAGTGTGCAGCACGAACCCCGCGGACGGGTCCCCATCCACGGCGCGGTTCATCGACACGCCGTCGGTCCCGGACAGCGACGATGGATAGGTGAACGCGTCGGCCACCGCGCCCGCCGCGTCCTTCACGGTGACGCTGTCGCCGCTGTTCCCCAGCCCGAGCGAGCCCGAGGAGCACGCGACCGCGTTGCCGAGCCCGGCGGGGATCCCGCTCGCTCCGCCGAAGACCACCAGGGCCTTCCCGGGCGCCAGCGTGGTCCCGGCCGCGAAGGAGTGGCGGACCAGGGCGCCGTCGGAGAGCGTCCAGCCGTCGAGGCTCACCGCGGCGTCGCCCACGTTCACCAGCTCCACGAACTCGCCCGCGACGGTGGAGCCCGGCTCGTTCGCCAGGATCTCGTTGACGATCACCCGGCCGCCGCCGCTGGCCACGGTCACCGCAAAGTCGCCGTCGCTCTCGTCCACGAGCGAGCCCGCGACCTCGCTCACCCTCACCCTGCCCGCAGTCGTCGCCTGAGCAGGCACGGTCCAAGCGAGGCTCCCCGCTACCGCATCGGCCAAGGCCGCGATCTCGGTCCAGCTCGCGCCGCCGTTCGCGCTGTACTCCACGCGCACCGCCGCGATCCCGGTCGCGGACCAGCGGATGGCCTGCGCGCTCCCGGCGGCCCAGCTCTCGCCGCCGTTGGGAGCCAGGAGTTGGAGCGCCGGCTGCGTGACCTCGACGATCGCGAAGGCGCCGTCGCAAAGGTCGCTCGCCAGGCCCGCGGAGTCGCTCACGCGGACGAGTCCGTTCTGCGTCGCCCCGGCCGGAACCGTCCAGGTGAAGACGCCCGCGGAGGCGGGGACGGACGACGCCTGCACGGTCCACGAGGCGCCGCCATTGGCGCTGTACTCCACCTTCACCGCCGAGGCCCCTACCACCGCCCAGCGGATCGACGCGGTCGCGCCCGGGACCAGCACCTCGCCGCCGTTCGGCGAGAGCACCTGCACGCTGGGGACGAGCGCGAAGCTCCCGTCGCTGGTGTCGCTGCCGTACGTCCCGTCGGCGTCGCTCACGCGGACCCGCGCCGATGCGGTGCCGATGGTCGGGACGGTCCAGGACCAGCTGCCGCTCGAGGCCGAGACCGTCGCGAGGGACGTCCAGGAGCCGCCGCCGTCCAGCGAGTACTCCAGCGCGACGCGGGAGACGCCGGTGGCCTTCCAGGTGATGGCGTGCGTCGTCCCCACGGTCCACCGCTCGCCACCGTTGGGGGCAGAGAGCGTGAGCCCGCCACCGTCGCCCGGGAGCGCGAAGTCCTTCACGATGGCCATGTGCTGCATCCCCGAGGCGCCGCTGTCGGAAGCCTTGGCCGGCGAGAGCTCGTAGATGGGTGAGTAGACCCGCGTGTCCGCGACCAGCCCGCCGGTGAACGAGCTGCTGCCGATCTCGACCGGCACCTGCAGCGCCTTCAGGTCCTTGTCCACCAGCACGTGGTCGTACGGGCGATCGCGGCCGGCGTTGGTGTTGGTGTTGCCCTTGCGATCGGCGGGGTACGGGGACGAGGTGACCACCAGCGCGCCGAGGTTGCTGAAGACCGCCTCGCCGCGGGTGCGGGTGTTGAGGTCGCCGCCGATGACCAGGTAGTCCGACGCCGGGACCTTGGCCTTGAGCTTCGCCACCAACTCCGCGCCCTCCTTCGCCCGGTCCGAAGAGCTGGTGGTGAGGAAGTGCACGCTCACCGCCCAGAGGTCCTTGTCGCCCGGCAGGTCGATCTGCGCCCAGACGTAGGTCCGGTTGCCCACGTACGAGTCGGTCCACTCGCCGCTCGCGACGATGGGGTAGCGGCTGACGATGCCGTTGGGGATGTCGCCCTTGCCGCGCGCGTACTCGAAGCCGGTCCCGAAGGCCTGGTTCACGCAGGCGCGCAGCGCGGAGGCGCTGTTGGAGTCGCAGTTGAACTCCTGGAGCATCGCCACGTCGGGCCGCAGCGCCTGAAGGATGCGGATGCCCTCGGCCTCGTAGTCCCCAGTGCTGCTGGTGAGATTCGCCGCGACCAGGCGCAGCCGGGCCGGGTTCTGGGTCGCGGCTGCGGCCACGCCATCCACGTCCTCGCCCGAGGTGACCTGACCGACGTCACAGGCGGCGAGGGCCAGGAGCAGGCCAACGAGCAGTCGCGAGTGCGTGGTCATGTGGGCC
>CAZAIE010001160.1:0-2679 GCA_964485035.1 uncultured Myxococcaceae bacterium
GAAATGGCGGTCTCCAGCAGGTGCGTGGACAAGCAACCGCCGCCAGGATACCCCGGCGGCGGCGCGCAGTTCAGGCTGTGGCAGCCGTGGCTATTGGATCGCGGAGTCGCGCTCGCGGTTCCACATCGCCCAGGCGTCCTTGGCCTCGTCGGCCTCGCTGAACTTCGTGGGCTCGCCCGCCTCGCCGGCCGCGCTGACCTTCACCTGCATCATCGCGCCCACCACCTTCTCCCACTCCTTCTTGGTCACCTCGCTGGGCCCGGCAATCTGGACGCGCTCGCCCTTCTTCGGGGCCGGGGCGGCAGCCGCTCCGGGAGCCTGGCCCGCGACCGCGACCGTCCCGGCGTACACCCGCACCAGCACCGCCTTGGTCTTGTCGGCGTCCACCCGGAAGATGGTCCCGCGCACGCCCGCCACCGCCCGCTCCGTCTTCACCTCGAACCCGCGGTTGTCCCCGAACACCGAGGTCACCTTCGACCAGACCTTGCCCAGCATCAGGGTGGCCTTGAAGTCGCGGTCCTTGTCGCTGAAGGTCGCGGTGTCCACCTTGAGCTTCGACGAGGGCCCTAGCCGCAGGACGCTCTTGTCGCCCAGGGTCACCTCCAGCTTCCCCTTCGGGCCGGTCTCGAGCACGTCGCCCTGCTCGACCGTCCCCTTCATCGCCAGCGCCACCGCGGGGCCGCTCGTGGGCATTCGCGTCGCCGTGCCTGCCAGGAAGGTGACCTCGCCGGCGGCCGCCAGCGCCGCCGAAGGCATGAGCAATGCCGCGCACACGGCGATCAGGTTCCGGTTCATCGCGTCCTCCCACTTCCTGCAGGCCCTCAGGGGCCCTGGTTCGTCGGCTCGAGTTGGACCCGCAACACCGTCCGGGCCATGCCCGCCGCCACCCGTGCTTCGTACGGCCTGGTGCCTGGCTTGTTCACCTGCACGCGGTGGCCGCCTTCGTCCATCCGCAGCAACTGCCCCTCCAGATCGCGGCAACGGCCCTGGAGCACTCCGTCCAGCAGCACCTCGGCGTCTGGGGGGGAGCAGTACATCACCACTCCCGCCTCGACGTCTCTGGGGTGGAGCGCCCGCTCGTTGTCCGCGAGCAACTGCTCGACCGGGGTCGAAGCCGAAGCGCACCCGGCAAGCAGTGCTCCCAGCACGAACCGCCTCACTTGCCCAGCGCGAGCTCGAGGGTGTTGTTCGTGGCCTGGGTCACGTTGATGACCTGGCCCTTGAAGTTCTTCCCCTGGAGTTCTCCCGCCAGCGTCTGGACCGAGCCCAGCACCGTGAGCTCCATCTCCGCCGAGTTCTTCATGAACTGGGCCGAGGCGACGTCCTTGCACGAAGGAACAGAGGTCCGCAGCAGGTTCTGGAACGCGACGAAGCCGCCGTAGTCCTTCAGGCCGGTCGCCACCAGGCGCACCCTCTGTCCGCTGTTCAGCTGCTTGCGCCAAGCGTCGAAGAAGGCCACGCGTATCCGGGAGACCGAGGCGGTAGCCGCCTGCTTCATCGCACCGTTCTGGGCGCCCGTTGAGCTGAAGAACGCGTGCTGGAACGACTCGGCGAAGTCAGCCAGGGTCTCCGCAGAATCGGTCGAGGTGACGGTGAGCGCGACGCGAACCGATGCGAGGAACGTCTGGGTTCCTGGTTGCGCCCCTCCCCCGCCCTTGAACTCGCCTTCGCTGGTGGTCATGGTGGCGTTGCCGTAGATGACCACGTCCGCGCCAACCGCCTTCGCGAGTTCAGTCGCATCCTGCGGCGTGCGGATCGACTGGATGCCCGACTTGAGCTTCAGCTTCCCATCCGCCATGTTGGGGTCGACACAGGTGAAGCCGTCATCGCGAAGGGCCTCGCGCAGCTTCGCGTCGAACAGGCCATGCCGCACCACGGCGACCTCCTGTCCCGCTCCCACGGTCTCGGCAGAGAGGTCCTGGACGGTGACGTACACCCGACGCTGGCCGCGCTGGGCGATGAGGGCGCGGATGGCTGCCGCATCCTTGTCCAGCTGCGCCTTGCCCACCTCGGCGTCGACGGTCACTACCGCGACATCGTTGCCCTCCTCCTCCCACTCCTCCTTCACCACCACGTAGTTGCGGATGTAGCCGGTGGAGTGGGCGGCGATGACGTCCGCCATGAGCGTCGACTCGCGGGTGACGGTGGTGGTGGAGATGAACATCCCCGCCACCTGGGTGACCGCGTTGCGCAGAGCGTCTTCCTTCGCCTTCTGCTTCGCGGCGACTTCGTCGTTTTTGCTGCCCACCGCGGCGCGCCCGACTGCGCGGACCTTGGTGAAAGTCTCGGCAGCTGGCTCGGCCTTCGCTGGCTCGGCCTTCGCTGGTTCCTTCGCCTTGGCTGCGGCCCCCCACGCATTCCCGACCAGCATCAGCGCCAGCGCTGCAATGGAAACGGTCCTCATGAATCTGCTCCTTCCCGTCCGTCGCGGCGCGAGGCCGCAGCCGAAAGTCTGTGCCTTCGTTAGTCGGCGACGATGATGACCCGGCCTTCGCCCAGGTAGCTCACGTTCCCCTTCGGGTCGCGCAGCTTCTCCGCGTCGGCGTTGGCGATGACCAGGTCGCTCGCCCCGGAGACGCGCAGCGCCTTCACCACCATCGGCGTCGCGCCCACGCGCGCGCTCTTCTTCGCCTCGTCGAGGGTCTTCAGGTAGCCAGCGATGCCATTGGCCTTGAGGGC
>CAZAIE010001161.1:0-2671 GCA_964485035.1 uncultured Myxococcaceae bacterium
CCCTCGCAGCCTCGACCAGGCAGCGCATGTCTTCAGCAGTCGCCGCGCCCCCGTCCGCGCAGAACCCCTCCGCGTCCAGCGGCCCGACGTCGACCCCATAGGCGTGGCGGTGGAACAGGGCCTTGCCCTCGTCGCTGAGGAGGAAGGCCTTGAGCCTTCCGGCGAGCTCGGGCTGGCGGGAGAACCGCAGCACCGCCACCGGCAGCGGCACCAGGCCCCGGAACCGGGGCTCGATGGGCACGATCTCGACGTCCTTCAGGTAGAGCACCGCGGTCGCGGACCAGACCACCGTCGCGTCCACCGCGCCGAGCTGGGTCGCGTTCCCCAGCTCGGGGATGCACTTGGCGAACATCGTCGCGTTCCGCTTCACCTGCTCCCAGAGCTTCGCGCGCCGGAAGGTCTTCTCCTGCCACAGGCCAATCGCCGCGGCTTCGGGGTCGGCCAGCCCCACCCGGACCCCCGGCCTCGCGAAGTCCTCGAGCGTGCGTATCCCCTTGGGGTTGCCGCGCGGCGTGAGGATGACGGTGACGAACCAGGCTGCGACGTCGGCGCCGGGGCGGTAGTCGGCGACGAAGCCGCGCTCCTGCGCCTGCAGCAGGTAGAACTCCTCGCCGGGCATGTAGAGGTCGCCGACGCGGGAGGCGGTGAGGTCGGCGAGGAAGTACCCCGAGCCCTTGTAGCTGAAATCCACCCGGGCGCCCGGGTTGCGCGCGGCGAAGAGGACCGCGGCCTCCTCGAGCGACGAGCGCTGGCCGGCACCGGCGTGGAAGAGCAGGTGCGGCGGCTCACGCCGGCACGCGGCGAGCGCCAGGACCAGGACCATGGCCAGCCTGCGTGCGACGCGCCCTCCCATCCCGGCACCTCCCGTCCCCGCTCGCTTTTCACGGGGCCGGGACGATGGCCCCCCGAGGACACACCTGCACGCACCGGCCACAGCCGTCGCACCGGTCGGGGGCGATGCACACCCTCGGCACACGGCACGTCCATGGCCAGGCAGTACTTCACGCACTTCGCGCAGAGCGCCTCTCCCGGCCGCAGGAGGGCCTGGTGCGGGCACACGCCCAAGCACCGCCCGCAGCCGTCGCACCGCGCCACATCGACCGTGTAGCCCCCCGCCATCCCGTCCTCCCGGTCACACCAGCATGAACTTGGCGGTGGCCTTGGCGCGCATCGTCCCGCCCTGCGAGAGCACGCCCTCCAGGTAGTAGAGCGGGTGCAGGTCCTTGGTGATGCGCGCGGTCACCTCCACCGGCAGCGCGGACTGGACCGGCGCGTGGAACCGCACCGTCAGCTCCGCGGTCACCGCCTGCTCCCCTCGCGCGAAGAAGCACTGCACCATCGCCGCGTCGAAGAGCAGGGAGATGACCCCGCCGTGGAGCACCCCGGGGTAGCTCTCGAAGTCCGGGCCGCCCACGAAGGTGGTGCTGGCGGCGCCGTCCGCCCCCATCTCGAAGCGCAGCTGCAGCCCGCGGGGGTGCCCGGGGCTGCAGGCGAAGCAGTGGGGGTGCCGGCGGCGCCGCTCGTCCTCGTACGCGTGCTGGAGCTCCATCCGCTCAGCCGTGCTCGTGGTGGTGGCCGCTGCAGCCCTGGCCCTCGTGGCCGGAGCACCCGGTCGAGCCCTCGGCGAGCGCGCCCGCGGCGAACGATTCCAGGGCGTGCCCCGCGCTGCCGGTGGCGCCGCCGTGGACCTTGATGCCCAGCGACTGGAGCCGGTTCACCGCGCCGCCGCCGATGCCGCCCACGATCACCGCCTGGACGCCGAGGGTGGCCACGAAGCTCGGCATGCTGCACCCCTCGCCGTGCCCGGGAGAGGCCACCAGCTTCGCCTGGCCCACCTTCCCGTCCGCCACGGTCACGACGGCGAAGAACGGCGTGTGTCCGAAGTGCTGGCACACGCCACCCTGCAACCCCGCCTCGGACTCGCACGCCACTGCCACGCTCATGCTGCCTGCCATCGCTGCTCCTCTCGCTCGCCGCTCGGGCGACGCGTGAAACCCCCGCTTCCTAGCTTCGCTTCTGTGGTCCGCGAACCGCCCCAGACGCACCCCGCAGCGCGCAGCCGGTGGCGCCGCGCTGGCCACGGCACCAGCAGTCCCGGCTGCCGGCCTCGAACCGTCCCGCGAGCAACTCCCCCACCAACGCCTCGATGCCGCCACACAGCCCCCACTGGACGTGGACGCCGGCGCGCTGGGCGTGGCCCAGGAACCGCCGGTCGAAGCCGCCGCAGAGCAGCAGGGTCACCCCTCGCACCTGCAGCAACTGGAGCCGCTCGGGGTTGCACGCGCCTCCCACCACCAGCCGCTCCCGGGACAGCTCGCGCCCACCCTCGCACTCCACGACGAGGATCTCCTGGGCGCAGCAGAAGCGCGGGGAGACCTCGGGGCCGAAGGTGGGGATGGCGACGCGCACGCAGGCCCTCGATAGCGAGAACCGGGCCAACCCACCTCCCGGCGGGATGCTGGCACGCGTGAAACATCACGTGGCACGCGGTTTCGCTGCTGGAACGAGCCGTTTCACCGCGTCTCATCCCCGCCGGACCAGCCCCAGCCGCTTCATCCGGCGCCAGAGCGTGCTGCGGCCGATGCCCAGGGCGCGCGCGGCGGCCTCGCGCTGCCACCGGTGCGCCTGGAGCACGCGGAGGAGCTCGGCGGCCTCGGGGGTGGGATGGGCC
>CAZAIE010001162.1:0-2671 GCA_964485035.1 uncultured Myxococcaceae bacterium
CGTGCGTGTTGATCCACAAGGCGAAGACCAGAGGCAGCCCCAGCGCCGCGCGGACGCGACCGCAAGCCACCTGCTCGACCAGCAGCAGCACCGCGGCGAGGCAGAGGTGGCCGAAGACCACCGGGCGCGCGATGAAGTGCGTCGCCGCCACGAACAGCGCGAGCCCCACCGCGAGCCCCGCCGCCTTGGCGTTTCCCTGCGCCCGCGCCTCGGCGGCGAGGAACAGGCCCACCGCGACCAGCACCAGCACCGCGGCCTTGAAGAGCGCGACCCCGGGGAAGCCACCCGCGAGGTAGGAGGCGGCGAGCGCCACCTGCGCCAGCCAGTCGTTGGCGAGGTAGGGCGCACCGCCTGCCGTCCAGGAGCACTCGACCACGGTCGGCAGCGCGTGCCGCTCGAGCATGTTTGCCCCCAGCCGCAGGTGCCAGAAGAGGTCGGCGTCGGCGAGGTGGTCGAGCGAGAGCTTGGCGCCGGCCAGGCCGACCACCAGGAGGATCAGGGTGCGCGCGCGCATCGGGTGGCATCCAAGCACGCCCGACGCGGGTTGACGACACCCAGCCTGCCCAGCCCAGCTCACCCCAGCGCAGCGCCCGCCGCGTAGCTCACCGAGTTGGCCAGCGCCGAGGCCACCAGCCCACGCCCCAGGCTCCTGGGCCGGCTGACGGCGGTGTAGACCCCTGCCTCGACCGTGGTGGCCAGCACCTCGCCCACCACCACCACCCCGAGCGGACCGAGCCCCAGCCACGGCAGCCCGAAGTGCATGAAGAGGTGGGTGGCCGTGGTGGTCAGGGCGCAGGCGGCCGCGAGCCGCACCCGCTGGCCCGGGAAGCACGCCGCCACCACCGGAACCTCCAGGGCGAGCGTGATCGCCAGGGCCGCGAGGTACGAGTTCATCGCCGCTGCCGGCGCAGCAGGAACAGCCCGCCCGCGAGCGCCAGGAGATTCACCGGCCAGATGGCCTGCGCGACCGAGCCGCAACCACCAAGCCCGCCGTAGCCACAGATGCTCTGCTGGTCACCCCAGGGAACCTTCCCCGTGTACGCGGCGGGCGGCTTGCGCCCCTCGCTCGGCTGGCAGGAGGCGGCCAGCTCCGCGGTCACTGCCGCCGTGCCGAAATAGTGGGTTCCACACGCCGAGGACGCGCACTCCCAGGGCTCGGAGTAGCCGTAGCGGTACTCGCCTGCAGGAACGCACTCGTCCACGAAGCACTCGCCGGTCCAGTTCACCACCTCCACCACCGCGCCCGACTTGGGCTCCTGCCGCAGCAACGTGCGGCGGCCATCGACGGTCGGACAGATCGTCACGGTGGTGCCCGCGACCTTGGTCTCGTACATGAGCGGCTGGGCGCAATTCGCCCGCGCCCCAGCCGGAAGCAGGACTCCGATCGCAGACAGGACCAACACCATCGCTCGCATGTGCTCTCCTTCGTCGCCGTTGCCAGGGTGTGTGACCAGTGCTCTGGTGCCTGAGCAAGTGGCGGGCCGGCCCGCAACCTCTTGAAAACACGTCAGCGCGCCTCCGCGCCCGACACCAGGATCCCAGGAGCCGTGACATGGATGCCGTGGACCTCGCCGATTCCCGCTGGCGGCGCGCCTACCTCCTCGGCGGCGTCTTCATGGGCCTGGTGCTCGCGGGAACGGTGGCCGACATCGTCCTCGGCAGCGTCCTGGGCGCCGACCTGTCCAAGCTCCCGCAGACCGCCGCGGCACGGTTCGCGCTGTCTGCCGAGAAGCCCTGGCTGGGCCTGTACCTCCTCGACCTGCTCAACGTGGTCCTCTCGCTGCTGACCCTGCCCGCGTACCTCGCGATCGCCGGGGCGCTGCGGCGCACGGCGCTTCCCCTCGCGGCCCTGGGGCTCCTGGTCTTCCTGGTGAGCACGGCGGTCTTCGTCTCCGGCAACGCAGCGCTGCCGATGCTGGACCTCTCGCGCAAGTTCGCACAGGCCACCGACCCTGCCCAGCGCGCCGCGCTGATGGGGGCGGGTGAGGCGCTCCTGGCCCGCGGCGCGCACGGCAGCCTGGGGGTCTTCTTCGCCTTCGCGGGCTCGACCGTGGGCAGCCTGCTGCTGAGCCTCTCGATGCTCGGCGGAGAGCCGTTCTCCCGCCGGACGGGGATTCTGGGACTGGTGGCCTTCCCGCTCCTGCTGACCTACGTCGTGCTGGTCACCTTCGTCCCCACAGCAGGGACCGTGGCGCTGGCCCTCTCCGCGCCCGGCGGAATCCTGGCCCTCGTCTGGGAAGGCGTGGTGGCCGCCCGGCTGCTGCGGCTGGGCAGGCAGGCCTGAGCCTCACGCCCCGAACGCCCGGTCGATCTTCGCGGCGAGCACGAAGTCGGCCTCGCTCAACCCGTCGTTCTTGAAGGTCCAGAGCGTGACCACCACCTTGCCCCACCCCGTGAGGATCTCCGGGTGGTGGCCCTCGGCCTCGGCGAGCGCCCCGACGACGTTGGTGAACGCGAGCGCCGACTTGAAGTCCGGAAAGCTGAATGTCCGCTCCAGGTGGTGCTCGCGCACCGCCTTCCACGCCGGCACCTCCCGGGCGAAGTGCTCGAGCTCGAAGCCCCAGAGCCGGGGCACTGTGCCGCTGCACGGCACGCACTTCTTCGAGGCCAGGTCGTCGGTCATGGGCGCCTCCGGGCCGATCGAGTAGCCGCGAGCCACACCGGCCGCAAC
>CAZAIE010001163.1:0-2670 GCA_964485035.1 uncultured Myxococcaceae bacterium
GCGGCGCTGGGGGTGGTCTTCGGGCTGGTGTGGGCAGCGGGCGGGACCGGCGTCTTCGAGGACCTGGTGGGCAAGCACCTGTACCACCTGTCCGGCGGAGACGGCGCCCAGAGCGAGATCGGCTGGTGGATCGGCCTGTTCGCGCTGGACGACCTCGGCCTCGTGGCCCTGGCGCTGCTCGGCGCCCTCGCGCCCCGGTCACCCAAGGCGAAGGTGTGGGGCCCGGCCCGGCTCCTCGTGATCGCCGCACTGGCCCACGTCCTGGTCGTCGCCGCGATGCAGGGCGGGCTGGCGCTGTATCTCTTCCCGCCGGTGCCGCTGCTGGCGCTCGCCGCGGGCGAGGGCGTCCGGCGGGGGTTCGTCTGGCTCGAGGCGCGGCTGCGGGCGCCGGGGCACAGCCGGCTGACGGCGCTGGGGGCGCTCCTCGGGGTGGCCGCGTTGGTGGTGGCCGGCTGGGCGGGCGCGCGCGCGATGCAGTCCCGCCGCGACCCCGTGCCCTACCCGCTGGTCCCGGTGCAGCGCTATGCGGCGATGGCGCACGTGCAGCGCCTCGTCACCCTGGACACGCTGGCCCGATTCGCGCGGGAACTGCCGGAGGGAGAGACGGTCTTCGGGTTCCCGACGCTGGTCGGCCAGGTGGCGCTGCGCTCGGGGCGCCGCATCTCTGGGGACCTCGCCGACCTCGCACCGCGCTGGTTCCGCACCGGCGCGGTTTCCCGGACCGAGGTCATCGAAGCGCTGGAGAAGGACCGGGTGGGACTCCTGGCCACGCCCCCCTTCGCCTTCGCCAAGGACCCCGGCTTCCGTCCCTACCTCGAGCGCTGCTTCCTGCCGCCGCTGGAGCTCGGTCGCTCGCGCGGCGAGGGTCGCGGCATCCCGCGCATCCTCGTCTACCGGCACCGGCCGGAGCGCCCCTGCCGGTGAGCGCGGCCCGGGGCATCCATCCGCCGGCGCTGCCCCTGTCTTCCCTTTGCCGCCTGCAGCGCTTCACCGGACGGGCCGAGCAGGACGCGACCGGGAGGCCAGAGCAGCGGAACTGCTAGTCGCAGCCGAGGTTGGGCGCCGTCGTCTCGCAGCCGCCCGCGTCGAACCCCGAAGCCGTCCAGGTGAAGCCTTCGCGGCACAGGGGCTGCTCGCCGTCACAGCAGAGCGCCGCGCTCGTGCGACACACCCCGCCCGAGACCTGCACGCAGACGCCGCCCTTCGCGACGCACTCGTCGTGCCCCGACTTGCACCCGGCGACCAGCAGTGCCACGACCAGCACCTTCGCGTTCCCAAGCATGCCGCTCCATCCTTCCAGAGCCCGAGTCCAGCCGACCGTCTTCGCTCGCGCTCTGCGCTTGCTCGTACCACTGGTGAACTGGAGCGGCAATCGTCTGTCCTGTCGAACGCAGCTCGGCCACAAGCTGCCGCGCACGGGCTTGCCGAAGCGCCCCGCAGGCCGCATGGTCCGGACGTGAGCTTCGGCGTCTACCTCCACTTCCCCTTCTGCCTCTCGAAGTGCCCGTACTGCGACTTCGCCTCGGAGCCACTCCCCAGCGGCGCCCCGGAGCTGCACGCGCGCTACGCCCAGGCCATCGAGCGGGAGGCGGCGCTCCGGGCGGGGGACGCTGCGGGGCGCACGGCGATCTCGCTCTACGCCGGCGGCGGCACGCCTTCGCTCTGGGCACCCGAGGCGGCCGCGGCAGCCCTGCAGGCGCTCCGGGCACGCGTGGCGTTCACCGCCGATGCGGAGTTCACCCTGGAGGCCAACCCCGGGGCCTCGGACGCCCAGCGCTTCGCGGCCTTCCACGCGGCGGGGTTCGGGCGGCTGTCCATCGGGGTGCAGTCGCTCGACGACGGGACGCTGCGATGCCTGGGACGCCGGCACTCCGCCGCGGAGGCGCGCGCCGCGGTCCGGGCTGCGAGAGAGGCCGGGTTCGGGAACCTTGCGCTCGACCTGATCTATGGCGCCCCGGGCCAGGACGTCGCTGGCGCCCGGAGCGACGCGGAGCAACTGGTCGCGCTGGGGCCCGAGCACGTGTCCTGCTACGCGCTCACGCTGGAGCACCTGGCGGTGGACGTCCTGCTCGCCCGCGAGGTCCGCAGTGGCCGGGTGGTGGTCCCGGACGAGGACGCGCAGTGGGAGATGGGAGAGGCGGTGGGCGCGGTCCTCGGGGCGGCCGGGTTCGCGCGGTACGAGATCTCGAACTGGGCTCGCCCGGGGATGCAGGCCCGACACAACGCGCTGTACTGGACCGGCGGTGAGTACCTGGGGCTGGGGTGCGGCGCCTGTGGCTTCGCCCTCAGGGACCCGAAACAGCCTGCGCTCGGGGGAAGGCGCTGGGGGAACCACCGCACGCCTGTGGACTACTTCGCTGCGGTCGAGGCGGGGCGGCTGCCGGAGGCCTGGAGTGAGGACTTGGACGCCCCCACGCTGCTGCGCGAGCGGCTGACCATTGGGCTGCGACAGGTCGCGGGGGTGGACGTCGCGGCGGTGTGCGCCGAGCTGCTGCAGGACCCGCAGCCGCTGCTGTCCGCCGCCCGCAGACTCGAGGGCAAGGGGCTGGCCACGCTCGCGGGTGGGCGGGTGGCGCTCACGGCCCGCGGGCTCGACCTGCACAGCAGCGCGGTGCTCGAGTTCGTGGGGTAGTGGGTGGGTGGACGTGGACCGGGTGGACTGGGTGGACT
>CAZAIE010001164.1:0-2666 GCA_964485035.1 uncultured Myxococcaceae bacterium
CTTCCAGCGGCGGGTGATGCGCATCGTCGCGGTGCGCGACGTGACGGAGAAGGAGCAGGCGGAGCGGGAGCGGTCGATGCTGGAGGAGCGGCTGCGCCACGTCCAGAAGATGGACGCCATCGGCCGGCTCGCGGGCGGGGTGGCGCACGACTTCAACAACCTGCTCACCATCGTGGTGGGCAACGCCGAGCAGCTGGTCCGCGACGAGGCAGGCAACGCCGAGCGCAACCGCGAGCGGGCGAGGGAGGTCCTCGACGCCGCGCGGCGGGGGGCGAGCCTCACCCGGCAGCTGCTCACCTTCAGCCGCAAGCGCGCGACGCACCTCGTCCCGCTGGTGCTGAACACGGTGGTGGCCGACCTGGAGAAGATGCTGCGCCGGACGCTGGGCGAGGACGTGGACCTGGTGGTGGTGCCCGACAAGGAGCTGGGCAAGGCGCTGGCGGACGCGGACCAACTGGGGCAGGTGCTCTTGAACCTGGCGCTCAACGCGCGCGACGCGCTGGCGGGGCGGCCGGGGGCGAAGCTGGTGCTGGAGACGCACAACGTGGAGCTGGGGGAGCCCTCGGCGGAGCTGCAGGCGGGGCTCAAGCCGGGGCGCTACGTCCTGCTCGCGGTGAGCGACAACGGCTGCGGCATGGCCCCGGACGTGAAGGAGCGGCTGTTCGAGCCCTTCTTCACCACCAAGGCGGAGGGGAAGGGCACCGGACTGGGGCTGGCGACGGTGTACGCCATCGTCCAGCAGGCGGGCGGCGCGGTGCACGTCTACTCGGAGCCGGGGGTGGGGACCACCTTCAAGGTCTACCTGCCGCGGGTGGAGGACGCCCGGGAGCAGGCCCCCGCCGCGCCGTTGCCGGCGCCGCGCCGGGGTCAGGGCGAGACGGTGCTGCTGGTGGAGGACGAGCCGGGGGTGCGCGCGCTGGTACGGCGGCTGCTCACCGCGCACGGCTACGTGGTGCTGGAGGCGGAGGACGGCCGCGACGGGCTGACCAAGGCACGGGCGCACGCCGGGCCCATCCACCTGCTGCTGACCGACCTGGTGATGCCCCACCTCTCGGGGCGCGAGCTGGCAACCACCCTCTCGGCCGAGCGGCCCGGGACCCGGCTGCTGTTCATGAGCGCCTACGCGGAGAACGCGGTGCAACAGCACGGGCTGGTGGAGGTGTCCGAGGCGTTCGTACAGAAGCCCTTCCTCGAGGAGGTGCTGCTGCGGCACGTGGCCTGGGCGCTGGACTCCCCGCCGCGTGGCCCCGGCGCGAAGGGGACGACATGACCGACCAGGACACACCGAGCTTCCCCAGGGTTGGGTGGGGCCTCGTGGGCGGGGGCTGGGTCCTCACCCTGTGCACGGTGCTGCTGGCCCGGGCAGCCGAGGACGGGCGCTACCTGGCCGGGGCGCTAGCGTGTGCGGGGGTGGGCGCGGCCGCGGAGTGGTGGGCCGCGAAGAGGGCGCTGCGGACGAGCGATCGGCGGGCCCTGCTCGCTGCGGGGCTGGCGCTGGGCTTCCTGGGAACGGGCGTGCTCCTGGCGGTGGGGACGGGGACGCTGGCCCTGCTCGCCGGGGCGCGCTGATGGTGGGGGTTCGGACGGCTGCACGGGTCTGCGTCGCAGAGGACGGGTGGGGCCGGCCGGACACCTCGCGCCGAAGGAGTTAATTAACTCCAATTAAGAAAGCCTCCCGGATCCCCAGGGTGGTCGTCCGGAGAGCGTGCCTCGCAGAGGGCGTCGCGAGGCGCCGCGCGTAGGCCGCGAGGGGGGATCATCCGCCTCGGAGTACGGTCGAGGAACGTGCACGGAGTCCTGAAGTCCGTCCCCCCCTCGATGCCGCGGCACCAGCCCTCGCGTGTCCGGATCGATCGAAGGGGCAGCGAGCGGGGACTCACCGCTTCTCGCCGAACGTGACCTCCAGGAGCTGCGTGCCGTCCCCGACCATGCCGTGGACCAGCTCTGGCGCCGTGGGGGCGAGCGAGCGGATCTTCGCAATGAGCGCCGGGTCGCAGGTGCGCCCCTCGGTGAGCTTCCAGAACGCGGTGGAGGTCTTGGTCGCCGAGAGGTCGCCCAGCATCATGTGCGCACCGGCCGCCTCCTGGACCGCGCTGCAGGGCGCGGGCATGCACTCCAGCGCCTTCTGCATCACCGGCTCCTCGACGCCCGGGAGCAGGAAGTGGTTCGCGACGCGCGCGAGGCGGCGGTAGCGGTCGAGCTGCTCCGGGTCGCCCGGGGTCCAACCGGTCACGTCGAGCCCGCGGGCGCGCGCGAGTTCGAAGGCCTCGCGGTCCAGGCGCAGCAGCGAGACCACGAACATCTCGGCGATGAGCACCCCCTGGCTGTGCAGGAGCGTCGCGAGGTGGCGCACCTCGGTGGAGGCCGCCAGCACGTCCCCGCTCCCGAGCCCGCGCGCATAGCGCAGCTTGGCCCAGCGGACGAGCAGCACGTACGCCGGCGTGGGCAGGCTCCAGAAGTCCTTGCTGGAGTCCCGCGCCGGGCCGTCGCCGACCAGACTCCAGGAGTCGAAGCTGCGCAGATCGCGCATCCAGGAGAAGTCCAGGGCCGAGAGCTCCGGCCCGGTCAGCGCCTCCGGCCAGCGCGCGCCCGCGGTGTTGAGCCGATCGACGACCGACAGCGGCAGGTGCAGCGTGCCCTCCACCGGCGGGCTCGCCTCCCAGTCG
>CAZAIE010001165.1:0-2663 GCA_964485035.1 uncultured Myxococcaceae bacterium
TCCTTGATCTCCTCGAACGCCCGGCCGACCCGGCGCGCGGCGGCGAAGAAGGCCGTCACCCCTCGCCGCTCGGCCGGGAAGTCGGCGATGAGCTGGTCGCGCAGCGTGTCCGGCTGGTCGGTGAGCAGGTAGTCGAACCGCTCGCCCCGGTAGCGCCGGATGCGGCGCAGGGGCGGCGTCTGGGGCGCCCCCGGGCCCAGGAAGTCCAGGGTGCGACGCACCGAGCCCCCGGGGCCACACTGGTTGAGCCAGAGGATCGCCGTGTCGAAGGAGTACCCGCCGCGCTGGAAGCCCACCAGGTAGCCACCCGGGCGCGGGTCAGCCTCCAGCACCTGGACCGCGAGCCCCGCCTTCGCCAGCAGGGCGGCGGCGGTGAGCCCGCCCATCCCTGCACCGATCACCACCACGTCACACCCAGCCATACCCTGCCCTTCGCAGACCCCGTGGGACGGCGACGACGGCCCCCCGGCCGGACGGACCTGGGGAAGGACGGGCCGGGCTTGGCGTGGCGGAGTACGAGGGACTGTAGCAGCTACTTGGCGCAGCGGAACCCGAGCCCGGCGAAGCGCGACTCCGGGGCCTGCGGGCTGCGCACGGTCGCACGCAGGGAGATCGCGTCGCCGTTGTAGAAGTCGCCGCGCACCACCCGGTCCACCAGACCGAAGGCGCCGGAGACGTCCTCCGCGCCGGGGAAGGGCCCGAACCGGTCCTGGCACCACTGCGCGACGTTGCCCACCACGTGCACGAGGCCGAAGGGGCTGCGTCCGGCCTGAAGACTCGTGACTGGCCGCGTCGCTCGCGGAGCGGGATCGGAGACGTTGCCGCACCTCGCGGCCTCGAACACGTCACCCCACGGATAGAGCCGGCCCTCGACACCTCGGGCGGCGAGCTCCCACTCCGACTCGGACGGCAGGCGCAGGCCCTTCGCGGCGCAGAACGCCTGTGCCTCGAACCAGCTCACCCCGCTCACCGGATGCTCAGCGGTCCCGGGGGCGAACGTGCCCTCACGCCAGGTGAGCGGCCCGGGCCGGCCGGACTGGTCCACGAAGTTCTTCAGCAGCCGCAGCCCGGGAAGCTCGGGCTCGGCGAGCAGCGCAGCCCAGATCGTCCGGTCCGGCTGGTAGCCCCCGGCGGCCACGAACTCCGCGTACTCCGCGTTGGTGACCGGCGCCTCGGCGATCTCGAACGTTGCGACCTCGGCCCGGTGCGAGGGCCGCTCACGGTGGAAGGGGAATGGCGAGAGGGGGTCGGCCTTGCGCAGGCGGGCCTCGACCTCGGTCGAGAGCCCCATCTCGAAGCTGGCGGCGGGGACGCGGAGGAGGTTCATCACCCCGGCAGCATGACACCGTCGACCCACTTCTTGAAGTCGGCCTCGGACATGCTCTCTTCACGCATCCCCGGGTTCTCGAGCGTTCGGGGAGGGTTCTGATACGTCGTGCCCACGGGGTCGGAGGTTGGGCCCCAGGGGTTGCGGAAGTACACCCGGCCGTCCTCCACGCGGGTCACCACCACCGCGTGCCCGCCGTCCTTGCCCTCTCCCCACTTCATGCGCGTGTAGGTGTCCGTCGGGGAGCGCGCCGCGAGCTTCTGCAGGATGTCCGCCCCGTCGTCCTTGAAGTTGAAGGAGCCGGTGTAGTGGTCGAAGCCGCGGCCGAAGAGCGCCTCGAGCCCCTTCTCCTGCTGGCCGGCGCGCAGCCCGCCGTGGTTGCTAACGGTGACGCCCAGGATCGTCCGGGTGCTCTTGTCGGTGGCGTTGGAGTAGTCCTCGGCGCCGTTGGAGTACTCCATCATCGCGGACTGGAAGATGCGCTCGCTGGTGCTGCGCGAGGTCGCCGAGTCGGGGGCGATGGCGTCGTCCTCGCGGGTGAGGGTGTCGCCGTTGCGCAGCTTCACGGTGCCCGAGGGCGAGAGCAGGCCCTTCATGATCCGCCCGTACTCCGCGGGGTTCTGGTCGCAGAGCAGGTACTGCATCGAGGTGCAGGTGCAGGTCCCGCGATTGGACTGGTTGATCTGCCCGGGGACGCCCGCCTCCTGCATCACCGACCCGAGCAGCGAGGCGCGGCTGACGCCGGCCTGCTCGAACCGCGGGTCCAGCGTGCCAGTGGAGATGGCGTGCAGCGAGGAGAGGAGCGTCCCGCCCTTGCTGTCCACGTCGAGGAGCGCCGACTTCCCGCCCACGTCGCGGCGGAGGAGTGTGAGCAGGTGGCCGCGCCCGGCGACATCGGCCGCGTCGAAGAGGTCGAGGACCTGGCCCTGCTGCGCAGGCGTCAGCGCCTTGAAGTTCGGCTCGGCGACGACTGCGGCGAGGACGCCGGTCGCGACGGTCGCCTTGGGCTGCTGCGCGAAGCTCTTGAGGACGCGGGTCTGGGCGTCGGGGGTCAGCGCGTCGTAGCCGGCCGAGCCCACGAGCGCGCCGTAGTTCGCCTTGGCGATGACGCCGAGCTTCCCGTCTCGCGCGGCGACGACCTGTGCCTTCTCGTCGGCGCTCAGGCGATCCATCGGGTCGCTGGCAGCGGCGGTGGTCGCGGCGAGCTTCACTGCGGTCTTCTTGGCGACCTCGAAGCCGTCCTTGGCTGCCACGGCCTGGGCTGCCGCCTTGGCGACCTTGGCGACCGCACTGGAGACCGGCTGCGATTCCGGGAGCTTGACGGACTTCTCAGGAC
>CAZAIE010001166.1:0-2660 GCA_964485035.1 uncultured Myxococcaceae bacterium
GGCCACCGCCTGGTCCGAGGTCCTCCCCTTCCGCCCCGAGGTGATCCGCTTCGAGTCCGACCCGCGCCTGGCCACCATCGCCCCGCCCAACGACGTGGCGGTGCTCTCCAGCTTCGAGCTCAGCGGCGCCATCACCGGCCGGCTGCAGCTGGCCATGCCCTACGCCGCGGTGGAGACGGCGAAGAAGCTGCTCTCCAGCCCCCCGCGCATGAGCTACGGCGGCGACGCCCGGTTCTCGGCCCAGTTCGCCTCCGAGCTGGAGCAGGTCGAGGTCGAGGTCTGCGCGGTGCTCGGCGGCGCCAGCGTGACGCTGGAGAAGCTGCTGGCCTTCGAGGTCGGCGACGTCATCGCCCTCAACCGGTCCGAGGGTGAGGACCTCTCCATCCTGGTGCAGGGCCGCGAGAAGCTGCTCGGCTCGCCGCGGATGACCGGCTCCACGCTCTCGGTGGTGGTGGAGCAGGACGTGCAAGGAAGGACCGCAGCGTCAAAGGCCCGACCGTCCGGGCCGCCGGCGCCGCCAGCCCAGAACCCGGAGCGCAAATGAGCCCCCCCGACGAGAACGCCGAACAGCGATCGACCCGAAGGCTGGACCTGCTCCTCGACGTCCCGCTCGACCTCACCGTGGAGCTCGGCCGCGCGCGGATGTCCATCCAGGACCTGCTCGCGCTGGGGCCCGGCTCGGTCATCGAGCTCGACAAGGTCTCGGGCGAGCCGCTCGACATCCTGGTGAACAACCGGCTCATCGCCCGCGGCGAGGCGGTGGTCGTGAACGACAAGTTCGGGGTGCGCATCACGGACATCGTGAGCCCCTCGGAGCGCATCGCCCGGCTGCGCTGAATGGCTTCACTGCTGGAAGAGAAGAGAGGTGCCCGATGCTCCCCGTCGCCCTGCTGACCGTCACCCTGGCAGCCACGCCCTCCATCGACGACGCCTCGATGTCCTGGAACGGGAAGGTGATGCGCGTGGACGTCGCCACGAGCGCGGCGCTGCCGCTGGAGAAGGCCCGCGTCCAGCTCGAGGACCGGGTGCTGCGGGTGACGCTCTCGGACGCCCAGCTCCCGGTCGCCGAGCGCGCCTTCAGCGACTCGATGCTCAAGGCCCGGCGCGTCCCGGGCGGGGTCGTCCTCGAGGCGACCATCGGACGCAAGGTGGGCTGCTCGGGTGAGCCGCGGCTCGGCCTCCAGAGCCAAGGCCTGGTGATCACCGCGGACTGCACGCTCCGGTCGACGACGGCACCGGCCGAAGTCTCAAGCCGTGCCGAGGACATCCGGGCGCTGAAGGCTGCGCTAGCCCTCCCTCCAGAGCCTGCGAAGGAGGCGACCCTGACCGAGTGGGTCGCCCCTCCCCCGCCGCCGCTGCCTGCCGTCGCCGCGGGTGCGACCGGAATCCCGTCCCTCGAGTCCACCCGGGCCAAGCAACCGGGAACACAGCCGAATCCAGTGCCGGCAAGTCTCGGGACCCTCGACTCCGAACGCTCGAACGGCGGCTTCATCCTCCCGCTCTTCGCGCTCGCAGGGCTGGGCGCTGCGGCCTACGTGCTCTCGAAGAAGAAGGCGCGGGCGACGCACCTGGTGCAGGTGCTGGAGACGGCTCACCTCGGTCCCAAGCGTTCGCTCATCGTGGCGCGGGTGGGCGGGCAGACCCTGCTCCTGGGCACCAGCGAGACGGGCGTCGCGCTGCTCACCACCATCGAGGAAGACCCGACGCTGCAGGCTGCGGCCGATCGCGCCGCCGCAGGCGTGGGCCTCGAGGCTGCGCTCGCCGACAAGGAGAGCGGCTCCAGCCAGGCGAGCTTCCTCTCGCGGCTCATCGCCGGCGCGCACGGCAAGGCCGCGAAGGGGCAGGACGCGTTCGCGCAGATGCTCGCGGAGAGCGCCGAGGACCAGGACCTGCGTCGCAAGCTCGAGGCTGGCCTCGCTGGGAGGGTTTCGTGAGCGGAGTGCTGGCAGCGGCCGCTGCGGACGGCCTGTCGGTGGTGGTGAACGGCGGCGGGTCGTCCGCGGTGAAGGTGTTCCTGCTGCTCACCGCGCTGTCGTTCGCGAGCGCGCTGCTCATCTCGGTCACGTCGTTCGCGCGCATCATCATCGTCCTGAGCTTCCTGCGGCAGGCGCTGGGCACCCCGCAGCTGCCTCCGAACCAGGTGATGCTGGCGCTCGCGCTGGCGCTGACGGGCTTCATCATGGCCGCGCCCGCGAAGCAGATGTACGAGCAGGGGCTGGGCCCTTACCTCGACGACAAGATCAGCCACACCGAGGCGCTGGAGCGCGGGGCCGCGCCGCTGCGGACCTTCATGCTGCGCCAGACCCGTGAGCGCGATCTCTCGCTCTTCTTCGAGATCTCCAAGGCGACGCTGCCTGCCCGTCCCGAGGACGTGCCGATGACCGTGGCCGTGCCGGCCTTCATGGTCTCGGAGCTGACCACGGCCTTCCGCATGGGCCTGTACGTCTACGTGCCCCTGCTGCTGGTCGACCTGCTCATCGCGGCCATCCTGATGTCGCTGGGCATGATGATGGTCCCTCCGACGCTGGTCTCGCTGCCGCTGAAGGTGGGCGTCTTCCTGCTCGCGGACGGCTGGCACCTCGTCGTCGCGTCGCTGGCCAGGAGCTTCTGATGTCGCCCGACATCCCGGTCAACCTCGCGCGCGAGGTTGACCGGGATGT
>CAZAIE010001167.1:0-2656 GCA_964485035.1 uncultured Myxococcaceae bacterium
CTTGGCCATCCGATTCTCCTCAATTCGGTGTCCAAGAAAACCGGGTGCGGATCATCGCGGCCTGTGGACGACCGGGCTGATCCCAGGGACGCAGGCTGTGTCGGCACCCTGACTGGAATGCCAGGCGCACCTCCTCGCAGGCGTCGCGTGGGCGGTGTCAGGTCGGGAGCAGGAGAGCCGTCCTTTCGGTGACAGAGGCCGGGAGGAGGCGCCATGGGCAGGGTCCTGAAGTGGTCGCACGGAACGAACGAGGCCGACACCGCGGAGTACTCGCTGAGGCCCCAGAGGGGGGCCGTGGTCGTGCTCTTGCCGGGAATCGAACCAGCCCAGGGACGGCGGTGCTGGCGCCTGTCGGTCGAGGCCTGGAAGTGGGACTTCCGCTGGGAGGCGGTCGCGGTACCGGCTGGGGTGGTCGTGGTGTGCTCGGCGGGCGAGGATGACTGCGTCGAGTGGAAGGGGCGCTACGTCCGCGCATGGGTGGCGCCAGCCGATCTGGCCGAGTTCCCGACCCGGCTCGTGGGCGCCACCCTCGACGAGATCCGGGAGTACCTCTACGACGGGATGCTCGAGGCGGTGGTCATCCGGTCGGAGGGGAGCTCTCTCTCGGGGCCGAAGCCGCCGGGTTTCTTCCCTTCGACGGTGGAAAGGCTGCCGTTCCGGCTGCTCGAGCGGTTCAGGGAGGCCCAGCGCCGGCTGTTCCGGCGAGGGGCGGTCCACCCGGACGGCTCGGCGGAGTTCGTGGCGTTCGCGATGTCGGACCGTCCCTTCACGCAGTGGAACATCGAGATCATCGGGCACGAGGAGTGGCGAGGCGCGTTTCCGGCGCAACTCGGTGGGCGTTCGGGCTTCGCGATCCTGGGGTGGACCTGGACGGAGGGGGTGGACGAGGCGGAGATCCGGGTCTGGTGGTCCAGGCCCCTCGAGGGCCTCCGGCAGGAGACGCCGGGCTGCGTGGTGGGGAGGGAGTCGGTGCCCCTCACCCTCGCGCCCGAGCTGGGGTCGTCGGTTGCAGGCATCTGGTGAGCCGTCCCCGGCGGTGTCAGGTGGCGGCGGGGACGGCCGTCCTGACTGGGGAGTGCAGTGCTGGTCACCACGACCGAAGAGGACCTCCATGTACTCGCACCTGGACGACTCGCTCGAACTGCCGGCGAGCGCGCAGCAGGACCTCGAGCGGTTGCGCAACGCCGTGGCGGTCGAGCTGACGCTGGTGGCGGTGACGAGGGGGCTCGCGGGGCTTTTGCGGCACCTGGACGAACAGGCGCTGGTCAACCAGTCGCTGAACCAGCTCTGGCCGACCTCGACGGTGATGCTGGAAGGGTGAAGCACGCGGAGGGGACGAGCGGTCGTTGCAGTACAATTGCCGGCCTGGCTCGGTCACCTCGCCCCGAACCCACCATGGACATGCAACCGGCTGACCCCTCGACCATCCAGGTCCTCACCGTCTGGAACCCGTTCGTCCTGGACGACACCATCCACGAGCACGTGGAGGCGCTGCGGGCTCCGGGCTGCGACCACTCTTGGTGGGGGCGGATCTACTCGGGCTCGTTCGTGGGAACCGACGACCTGAAGTTGGTGGAAAGCAAGTGGCCGTGGTTCTCGGTGATCGAGGAGGAGCTTCGGCACCGGGAGCTGGTGCTGTACGTCACCTCGTTCGAGAGCCTCCATGCAGTCCGGGTGGATGGCTGCCACGTGGGGCCGCTGCCGGAGGCGGAGCGGGCGCTGGCTCCGGGCTACTACTTCACCCTCCCCCGCCGGATTCCGCTCTGGTTCCGGGTGCGGGACATCCGGGCGCTGGCCTGGCGCTCGCTCCACGTGTCCGAGCAGCTCCAGCAGATGAGCGAGATCGGGTTCAAGCCTCAAGCCCGGGCCTTCGTGCCCACCGGGTGGTCGTTCGACCCGTACGCCGCGAAGCCGAACCTGTGGCCGGTCCCGGTCGGGGCGCCGGGAGTGGCGACGGTCTTCCCCGGGACGGAGAAGCACTTCCGGGCTCCCGGCACGGCCCATCCGCAGTCGGTCGAGCAGGCGCAGGCGCGGATCTGGGACGAGTGTCCGCACCTCAAGGCGGACCTGGCGCCGAGCAGCATCAGCGCGCTCGCGACCGCGCGGCTGCTCCTGGAGAACCCGGCACACGGGACGGACCCGCTGGACCCGGCGTGCATCCTCATCGCCATCGCGCGGACGGTGGAGTTCGAGCTGTGTGGGCGGCTGATCGGGGGCATCCGGCAGCGGCTGGAGCGGGTCGAGCACCCCCGTACCATCGGGGACTTCCTCGAGACCGAGGGATGGCCCGCGTCTTCGAGGCCGCTGGTGCCGCCGACCATCGGGCAGAGCCCGTACATCCTGCCTGCGCTGCAGCGCTGGATGACGTCGAGGGGGGGCCCTTCTCTGGAGGTCGCCGCACGACCCTTCCTGGAGTGGGTGAGTGGGTTTGCGAGGCTGCGGAACCAGGCGTCGCATGGGGACGTGGTCCCCGCGGACTTGGTCTCCCGGGTCTGGGAGGAGGTCGTCGCACCGGAGGGGCGGCTGCACGCGATCCTCCGGGCGCGGGCAGAGGTCGAGCGCTGGTAGGCGTCGGCCCGCGCCGCGCTACTTCAGCTTGGCCTGCCTGCGACGGGTCGTCTCGGAGGCGATGGCGGCGAGGCGGCCGGGGTTGTAG
>CAZAIE010001168.1:0-2650 GCA_964485035.1 uncultured Myxococcaceae bacterium
ATCCGGTGTAGGTTCCTGCCCCGCCGTCCCCCAGGAGCCACACCATGACGCCCATCAACCTCTCCGTCTTCTCCGAGACCGCGCGCCTGCGCCAGGTGGTGGTGCACGACCCCGGGCCCGAGGTGGACCTCATGGTCCCGGAGATGATGGAGGAGCTCCTCTTCGACGACATCCTCGACGGCAAGCTCGCCCGCAAGGAGCACGCCCAGTTCCGCGCCGTGCTCTCCCGCGTCGCCGAGGAGGTCCTCGACATCCAGGACCTCTTCGTCGAGTCGCTCACCGACGAGGGCGTGAAGCTGGCCTTCATCGAGGACCTGCGGCGCCTCACCGACCTCCCCGGCCCCACCTGCGACCTGCTCCGCCGCATGGCCCCCGAGGCGGTCGCGCGCAGCATCGTCACCGGCATCACCTCCAGCGACCCGCACGAGCACTGGCGCCACGAGTTCGACTACCGCCTGCGCCCCTCCCCCAACCTGCTCTTCATGCGCGACCCCGCGGCGGTGGTGGGCCACGGCTACTGCATCAACTTCATGGCCACCTGGGCCCGCGAGCGCGAGCCGCTGATCCTCTCCTACGTCTTCCGCCACCACCCGCGCCTGCGCCACCTGCAGGAGAGCGAGCGGCTCTACGACCAGCTCACGCCGCTGCTGCGCGACACCGTGCGCCGCCCGCAGAGCCTGGAGGGCGGGGACACGCTGGTGCTCTCGGACAAGGTGCTGGCGGTGGGCTGCAGCCAGCGCACCACGGCCGACGCGGTGCTGCTGCTCGCCGAGGGCCTGCGCCGCGCCTACCGCCGCGGCGAGCACGGCTTCGAGTGGCTGTTCATGGTGCTGATGCCCAAGATCCGCTCGGCGATGCACCTGGACACCACCTTCACCCGCATCAGCGACGGCGAGTGCCTCGTCTACCCGCCCTACTTCACCGACGGGAGCCGCGAGCTCTTGAACGTGGTGCGCATCGACCTGCGCCAGGAGGACTCGGTCATCCACTCCGAGTCCAACCTGCTGCGCGGGCTGAAGGCCGTGGGCATCGACCTCGCGCCCATCCTCTGCGGCGGGCAGGACCCCATCCTCCAGCAGCGGGAGCAGTGGACCGACGGCGCGAACGCCTTCTGCCTCGCCCCCGGCGTCATCGTCATGTACAGCCGCAACCGCGGGACCGCCGAGGAACTCTCGCGCGCCGGCTACCGCATCCTCAAGGCGGACGAACTGCTGGCCGACCCCTCCATCGACCTCCTGGACGGCAAGCGCTACGCGGTGATGCTCAAGAGCGCGGAGCTCTCCCGCGCGCGCGGCGGGCCGCGCTGCATGACCCTGCCGCTGGCCCGCGGCTGAGCCCGATGTAATCAACCGCGCGGGGCGCGTCTCTTTCCGGGTGAAGGTCGCACGGGAGGCCCATGGCCACAGGGGCGCCAGAGCTGGAGGGCGACAGCACCCCCGAGGTCGCGGTGTCCCCGGAGATCGTCCGGGCGGCCAAGCGCGGCGACGAGCGGGCCTGGCGCGTCCTCTTCGGGCAGTTCCAGCCGGCGGTCACGGCGTACTGCCACGTCTGCGCGCGCGGCCGCCGGGACCACGCCCTGGACTGGACGCAGGAGGTGTTCGCCCTGGCCTTCCAGAACCTCGCGAGCCTCAGCGACGACGCCCGCTTCGCGGGCTGGCTCTTCGCCATCGCGCGGCGCTACTGCCTGCGCCATGCGCGCCAGACCGACCGCGAGCGCGAGCTGTCCGACGCCCTGGCGCTGGTGCTCGCCGCGGACGCGCCGCCCGACCCGGTGCAGGAGGCCTCCGAGCGCGAGAGCTGGATCCAGACGGTGCGGCGCGCGTGCGAGGACGTGGAGCACCCGGTGCATCGGGAGTGCGTGCTGGCCCACTACACCCGAGGTGAGAAGACCCGGGACATCGCAGCGCGGCTGGGGGTGCCGCACGGCACGGTGACGGTGACGCTGATGCGCTTCCGGGACCGCTTCAAGAAGCGACTGGCGCAAGCGCTGGCGCGGGGAGAGCTGCCATGACGTCGCGCCTCGACGAACTGCTGGCCATCGCGCGGACCCGTCCGCTGACCGAGCGCGAGCGCGCCGAGGTGGACCCCGAGTCCGCCGCTGGAGTCGATCCGCTGCTGCTCGCCGAGTCCCTGGCGGGCGGAGCGCAGCTGCTCACGCCACAGGAGGCCGACCGCATGTTCCGCGCCCGCGCTCCGGAGGTCGCACCCGCGTTGCAGGTGGTGGTGTTCCGGGACGGGAACCTGGTGGGCTCCGAGTCGTTCGCCGCGGGCGACTACGCCCTGGGCAGCGACCCCGCCTGCGAGCTGGTGCTCCCCGACGACGCCATCGGGCGCTGCCAGGCCTTCCTGGTCTTCCGCGACGGCAAGGTGACGCTGCAGAACGTGGCGGCGGACGTGTCCATGGTGGTGAACGGCGGGGAGCAGAAGACCGCTGACGTGCAGGCGCTGGACGACATCCGGTTCGGCCCCTTCCTGCTGAAGTTCCGCGTCGTCGGTCCGCGCAAGGCCCCGGTGCAGCGCGCCCCCACCCCACGACCCAGCCCGCGCGTCGAAGCCCCAGTACAGCCACAGGCCCGTCAACAGGCTCCGGCGCCGCAGTCCACCCAGTCCACCCAGTCCACCCAGTCCACCCAGTCCACCCAGTCCACCC
>CAZAIE010001169.1:0-2646 GCA_964485035.1 uncultured Myxococcaceae bacterium
TTCCCGAGCGGCTCTCCAACGGCCTCTGCTCGCTCAAGCCCAACGAGGACCGGCTGTGCCTCGTCGCGGACATGATCCTCGAGCGGGCGGGGGAGGGCGTGCGCTGCGTCGAGACGGAGATCTACGAGGGCGTGATGCGCAGCGCGGCGCGCTGCACGTACACCGAGGTGGCCCAGGTGCTCAGCGGCGCCCAGGTCCCCTCGCGCGAGTTCCTGCGCGCCGACTTCCTGGTGATGGAGGAGCTGGCGCGGCTGCTCATCGCCGCACGCTCCGAGCGCGGGTCCATCGACTTCGACCTGCCCGAGGTGAAGGCCGTGCTCGACGAGCAGCACCGGCCCCTGCGCCTGGAGAAACGGGAGCGGAACATCGCGCACCGGGTGATCGAGGAGTTCATGCTCTGCGCCAACGAGGCGGTGGCGCGGCACTTCTCGGCGCGCTCGCTGCCCACGGTGTACCGGACGCACGGGCTGCCGGACGAGGACAAGCTCGACAACTTCCTCGCCCTGGCGCGGACCTACGGCTTCAGCCTCGACGCCGAGGAGATTACCGGGAAGGCGCTCAACGACCTGCTCAAGAAGATCGCCGGGAGCCCGGAGCAGCGGACCCTCAACTTCCTGCTGCTGCGCGCGATGATGCAGGCCACCTACACGCCCGAGAACATCGGGCACTTCGGCCTCGCGGCCGAGCACTACCTGCACTTCACCTCGCCCATCCGCCGCTACCCGGACCTGATGGTCCACCGGCTGCTCAAGGAGCACTGGGCGCGCGGGTCGCGGAGCCTGCCCGTGGGCGAGGCCGAGGCCCTGGAGGACCGGCTCGACGGCGTGGCCGCCCGGTCCAGCGAGCGCGAGCGCGCGGCGATGAAGTCCGAGCGCGACGTGCACTCCTTCTACGCCGCGCTCTTCCTCAAGGACCACGTCGGCGAGGAGTTCGACGGGACGGTCTCTTCGGTCACGCCCTTCGGCCTCTTCGTGGAGCTGGACGAGGTCTTCGTCGAAGGGCTGGTGAAAGCCGAGTCGCTCGGATCCGACGCCGAGTTCGACGAGGCTCGCCACCGGCTGGTGCTGGGCAGCGGCGCCTCGTTCGGCCTGGGCGCCAAGGTCCGGGTGCGCGTGGCCAGCGTCAACGTCGGCCGTCGGCACATCGACTTCCAGTTGCTGGCCCTGGCCGGCAAGCCCTGGCGCCCGCAGGTGCCTCCCGCCCGTGACGCCAGGCCGCCGCGCCGCGAAGAGCGTGGCGACGACCGGCGCCCCCAACGCACGCCGGAGCCGGCCCCACGACGGAAGGCCAAGGACCAGCAGAAGCAGCAGAGGCAGCAGCCCAAGCGCGGCGGCGGGGGACCGGGCCGTCACAAGGACCGCCACCCCACGCGGAAGGGCAAGCCCCAGCGCCGACGGATCCGCTGACGGTCAGCCAACCACGGTCAGGGCCAGCGCGACCGCGCCGGGGAGCGCTTGCACGAGGAGGATCTTCCTGCTCGCCGTGAGCGCCCCGAAGACGCCCGCGACGACGACGCACCCGAGGAAGAAGACGCGGACCGGCACGCCGGAGTCGCCCAGCCAGAGGCTCCACGCGAGGCCCGCGGCCAGGAAGCCGTTGTACAGGCCCTGGTTCGCCGCGAGCACGCGCGTGGCCTTCGCGAACTCCGGAGTGGAGCCGAAGGTCCTTCGTCCCACCGGGTGCTCCCAGAGGAGCATCTCCAGGACGAGGAACCCGAGGTGGAGGAGCGCGACGGCGGCCGTGGCGAGACTGGCTGCGAAGGTCATGGCCCAACCTACGCCACGCACTGGTGCGTGGATGGGCGGCAGAGCCATGGCACTGCCGCTCTGTCAGCCCTTGAACTCCACCAGGGTGATGCCCTCGCCGCCCTCGTGATCGGCGCCGGGCCGGAACGCGCGGACGTACGGTGAGCTGCGAAGGTAGTCGCGCAGGGTTGCCTTGAGCGCCCCGGTGCCGAGCCCGTGCAGGATGACCGCCCCGGGGCGGCCCTCGCCGTAGCTGCGGTCGAGGAACGTCTCCACCGCGCGCAGCGCGTCCTCAGCGCGCATCCCGCGCACGTCGATGCGGTTGCCGCCGAAGTCCATCGCCTTGGCGCCAGCCTCCTCGGCGGCCTTGAGCTTCTCGGACTTCTTGGTCGCGAAGCGCGCGGTCTTGGCCTGGCCTCGCAGCGCCACCAGGTCGACGAGCTTGCGGCGGACCTTCATGGCTCCAGCCGCGACCACCGCCTCGTCGCCATCGACCTCCAGGACCTGCGCGTCGCCCAGGTTCGGGACGCGCACGCGCATCCCCACGGTGATCGCCGCGCCCTCGGGGAGCCGCTCGTCGGCCTTCGCCTGCGCCGCCGCCTTCTCCCGGTCGAGCCGCTTCTGCTCCTCTGCGGCGGCCTTCGCCAGCGCGGCCTGGGCGTCCACCGCGCCGCGCACGGTGGGCTTGGCCTGCAGGTCGGCGAGCACCTTCGCCACCTCGGCGCGCACCTTGTCGATCTCCTGGAGCAGCTCCACCCGCGCCTCGGCCTCGATGGCCCGCTCGCGCTGCTGCACGCGCGCGCGGTCCTCGCTGAGTCGCTGCCGCTCCGTCTCGATGGCCTGCCGCTCGGCGTCGAGGGCGCGCCGGGCCTGCTCCGCCTCGCGCTGCAGGCGCTCGAGG
>CAZAIE010001170.1:0-2635 GCA_964485035.1 uncultured Myxococcaceae bacterium
GCCGCAGTCGCCGCGCTCGGGCATGGCGGAGTGCGCCGCCGAGCTGGAGCGCTGAGGGCGGGGAGGGGGAATGCCCGGGCGATGGGAGTAGTTACTTAACTTCAATTAAGAAACTGCTCCCATTTCTCGAAGGAGACCCCCGGCCTGGCCGTCGGCGACGTGGGGCACAGACCCTGGCGTCTGTCCGCAATCCGCCACTGGAGACGCTCTCCCTTCCAGAGCCAGAGGACCGTGGCGTGGCTGAGGCGGCGATTGGGATGAGTCGCGGACCGGGTCCTACTTCAGCCCGACGAAGATGTTCTGCACGTCCTCGTCGTCGTCCATCTCCGCGAGGAATGCCTCCACCTCGGCTCGCGCGGCGCCCTCCAGGGCCACCGGGTTCTTGGGCAGCCAGGCCAGGATGGCGCTGGACACCTTCCATCCCTGGGCGGTGAGCGCCTTGGCGACCCCGTCGAGGTCCGCCGGTTCGGTGACGAAGCGCGAGGCCCCCTCCTCTGCGGCCTCCACCTCCTGAGCCCCCGCCTCGATCGCCGCGGTCTCGGCGTCGGCCCCGGCGGTCTCCGGGGTGGCCTCGACCAGCCCGGCGCGCCGGAAGTCCCACGACACCGCTCCCGACGCCGCGAGCTGGCCCTTGCGGAACAGCACCCGGACGTTGGTGGCGGTGCGGTTCTTGTTCTCGGTGAGGCACTCCACGATCACCGGGACCTGGTGTGGCGCGAAGCCCTCGTAGGTCACCGTCTCGTAGTTCACGGTCTCGTCGAGCAGCCCGGCGCCCTTCTTGATGGCGCGCTCCAGCGTCTCGCGGGTCATCGAAGCCTTGCGCGCCGCCTCCACCGCCATGCGCAGCCGGGGGTTCATGGCCGGGTCCGCGCCCGCCTTGGCGGCGATGGCGATCTCCTTGGCCAGCTTGGTGAAGAGCTTGCCCTTGGCCGCGGCGTGCTCGGTCCGCCCCTTCTGCTTCCACTGCGCTCCCATGCGGCACTCCTTGGAATGACCCGGGCGCGTTCTAACCCGAAGCCCGAGCCCCTGTCTTGGGCGATGCGGCCGGCCGGGGTTCACGGCAGAATGCGCCGCATGCCGACCGTCGCCGCCGCGTTCCTCCTCTCGCTCCTGGCCCTGGACCCGGGCGCCGACCTTGCGCGTGGCCGGGCGCTGGTGGAGGCCGGCGATCTCGGCGCGGCGGCGGACCAGTACCGGCAGCTGACCGCCGCCTTCCCGACCTGGGGCCTTGCGCACATCGAGTTGGCGGAGGTGCTGGTCGCCGCGGGAGCGCAGGACCCGGGCTTGGCTCGCGTGCTGGCGGCAGCCCGCTCCCTCGAGCCCTTGAACCCGCGCGCATGGGCGCTCTCCGGCCGCTTCTCCGATCGCCAGGGGGACGCCGCGAGTGGTCTCCAGTACTGGGGCAGGGTGGCGGAGCTGCGGCCGGAGCAGACCGAGGCCCGCGAGCGGCTGGGGGCGCTGCTGGTGGTCGCCGGCCGGCACGCCGAGGCGGTGCCGCACCTCAAGGTGGTCATCGCCGCCAGCCCCGACGACCGCACCTCCCGGGCGCTCCTCGCCGAGGCCCTGGAGGCCGTGGGGGACGTGGCCGAGGCGGAGGTGGAGCTGCGCGCGCTGGTCGCGAGCTCGCCCAGGAACGTCTCCTACCGCCGGCGGCTGGTGGACTTCCTCGATCGCACGCTCCAGCCCGAGAAGGCCGCCGCCGAGGCCCGCAAGGCCGACGCGCTGCGCCCTGGCCGCAAGCTGCGCGAGCTGCCGCGCTCCGCCGACCGGCGCTGACTGCGGCCAGGTGGCCGGTTGACCCGCCGCCCGGGGGTGGTGCAGAACTCTGCGCCATGAGCGACGACGCCCGCGCGGTGGCGAGCGCCCTGGCCGGGAGCCGGGAGGGCTATCGCGCCCTCTTTGACGCCCACCGTCCCGCGGTGGAGCGCGTGGCTGCGGGCTTCCCCGACCTCGACGAGGCCGAGGCGCGCGACCTCGTCCTGGAGACCTTCGCCCGGGCCTTCTCCCGGCTCTCCGCGCTCAAGACCCCGGCCCGGTTCGGCTCCTGGGTCCTCGCGGTCGCCCGGCAGCGTTGCCGCTCGCGGCTGGCCCGCAAGCAGGACGCCGACGCCATCGCCGCGGACCTCGGCGCCGCTCCCGCCATCGAGCTGGCGGCCGACCCCGGGCTGGTCCCTCTCGACCTCCCGGCCCTGGTTGCAGGCCTGCCTGGTGACGCGGAGCGGGAGGCGGCGCGGCTCTTCTTTGGCGGCGGGCGGCTCAACGCGCGCCAGGTCTCCGAGCGCGTGCGGCTGCCTCCCGAGTCGGTGGGCCACGCGCTGGAGCGGGTCCGCGCGGCGGTCAAGGCCCGGCTCGCGGCTCGCCTGCTCGCCCAGCGGGCCCTGGGTGGCCCGGACGGCTCTGAGGGAGTGGAGGGCTCGCCGGCGCACCTGGACGCCGAGGTCTGGCACCGCGTGCTGCGCGGGGAGCGCCTTGGCGGCGAGGAGGCGCTGGCCGCGCACCTCAGCGCCGGGTGTGCGGTGTGCGAGCGGTTCCTCTTCGGGCTGCACCAGACCGACGGCCTCGACGGCGAGGCGGACCGGGCGTTGCTTCCGCTGGAGGCGGCCCCGGCGCCGGGGCCGCCTCCAGCGGAAGCAAC
>CAZAIE010001171.1:0-2629 GCA_964485035.1 uncultured Myxococcaceae bacterium
CACTTCGCCGACCTCGACCGTCAACTCGCTGCGGAGCCTCGTGGCCATCGACACCCATCGCGCCGGCACCGATGGGGGCCAGCACCAGGTAGCGGCCCACCTGGGCGCCGCGGGCGAGTGGAGGCTGCGGCTCGCCCGGCTCGGACTCGCGGCTGGCGAGCACGCTCTTCGCCGAGGCCGCGACCAGCTCGCAGCACGCCGGGCACTCGTCGAGGTGGGCCTGGACCCTCGCGCGCTCGTCGGCGCCGAGGCGGTCGTCCAGGAGATCGAGGACAATGCTCTCGCTGAGGCAGTCCATCAGGTTCGTTTCAGGAGGTCGTCGGTAGCATGGCAGCCCCCAGCCAGCAACCGGGCGTCGAGCGGCTCTACGAGCGCGGGAGGGCGGCCTGGCCCGCGCTCCGGCTGTCCCTCGAGGAGTACGCCAGGCTGGTCGGGCCCTCGCTCGCCGACGGGCTCGCGGGGGACGTGGCCGGCGACCTGTACCTCGCGTGCGCCTGCCGGCTGGGCAGGCCGGACGCCCTCGCGGCCTTCGAGCGGGAGCTGATGACGCAGGTCCCGGCGTACCTCTCGCGCCTCGAGGGCGCTGCGCCGCTCGTCGAGGAGGTGCGGCAGCTCCTGCGCATCCGGCTCTTCGTGGCCCCGCCCGGCGTGGACCCGAAGATCGCCGAGTACCGGGGGCGCGGTCCGCTGGGCGCGTGGGTCCGGGTGGTGGCCATCAACCTGGCGCTGGAGCTGAAGCGGGGCGGGCGCGGCACCACGGCGCTCGAGGACGAGGCCGAGGTGCTCCCCCAGCTGGTCACCACGCCGAACCCCGAGCTCGACTTCCTGCGGGTGCGCTACGGCGAGGCGTTCCGGCAGGCGTTCGCGGGAGCGCTGGCGGCCCTCTCGGCGCGCGAGCGGACGCTGCTGAAGCTGCACCTGGTGCACGGGCTCTCCATCGACAAGATCGGGCGCATCTACCAGGTGCACCGCAGCAGCGCGGCGCGCTGGCTCGTGGAGGTCCGCGAGGCGCTCTACCAGGGGACGAGGGAGCGGTTGCTCTCGGGCCTCGCGCTCGCACCGGCCGAGCTGGACAGCCTGCTCGCCCTGCTGCGCAGCGAAATGGACGTGAGCGTGCGCCGGCTGCTCGCGTCCGATGTCGCGCCGTTGGACGTGGAGCCAGGGGAGGTGGAGTCATGAAGGGGATCGCGTGGGGCTTCGCGGCCCTGCTGGGCGTTGTCACGCAGGCCGAGCCGACGAGGTGCCAGGTGCAGAGCTGCCCGAAGGATCTCGCCGACACTCGCTACTCGGTCCGCTACGCCGACGGCAGCGGGAACCAGTGGGTGCTGCAGGCCGGAGTCGTGGAGTACGTCCCGGTGCGGCCGGAGCAGAGCTCGAGTGGCCTGTACTCCGGCGGGGCGCCCTGGAAGGCGCCGCTGTCGGCGGCGCAGTACGCGGAGATCGCCCAGGCCATCGACCGGGCCATCGCCACCAAGGAGGCGCACGCCGCCCGGCGCGAGAAGATGACCGGGGCCATCGAGCTGCGCTGCGGCGACGAGAAGGCGTCGTTCCTCATCGCGGCGCGGCGCCCGGAACTCTCGGCCATCGAGCAGGCGCTCGCCAGGGCACGGCCGGCGAAGTAGCGGACCCAGCTGCTCCGAGTGGTGGGCGGACGTCTGCACCAGGTGGGGCGGCTGCGTCCCATCGGATCTAAGGTGGTCCCCGACCACGACGGATCCCGGAGGCGAGCATGCGGCTGCACCTCTTCGCGCTGGTGGCTTCAGTCGTACTTGTCGGCTGTGAGGTCTCCACCCGCGTGGCCAGCTCCGACGGCGGTGCCGCGGACGACACCGGAACGGCCGACACCGGGAGCACGACCACTCCTGACGCAGCGCAGCCCGCCGATGGCGGCGCTCCCCAGCCCGGCCGCGACGCGAGCATGCCTCCCGATGCCGCCGCCCCGGACGCGCCAAGCGCCTGGGCCGGTCCCGATCAGTCGGTGGTCGTCGGCGCGACGGTGACGCTCTCCGGGTCGGGCTTCGATCCGCTTGGCGGCACGCTCTCCTACGCGTGGACCCTCCAGTCCCGTCCCGCCGGGGCTGTCGCGGCGCTCTCGTCCTCCACCGACTCCAAGCCGACCTTCACTGCGGACAAGGCCGGCGTCTACGTCGTCGAGCTGCGGGTCAGCAACGCCAAGGCGACGAGTGCGGCGGACACGGTGCTGGTCTGGGCGAAGGCCAGCGCGACGGTGCCGGCCGACCCCTCGGCGCCCGCGACGATCGTGGTCACCGATCAGGTGATCCAGCCGCGCGTCGAGCCCATCGGGATGAACCTCACGCACCTCGCGGGTGGCACCAACTTCGCGACCAACAACCACTTCCGCGGGACCGGCTTCGAGCCCATGGTCCTGCGCAAGCTGGTGCGCATCGACCGCGCGGGGCAGGACGCGAAGGGCCAGTGGCTGGAGTGGGACGGCGGCGGCGGCATCCACCACTGGGAGACGCTGGCGACCGGGTTTGGCAACGGCGCGACCCTGCGCTTCTACCGGCTCGTCGACTCGGCCGGGAAGCCGCTCCCGTTCACCGGGGGGCTCACCGACGCGAAGGGCGCGGATCGCGTGGTGCTGCTCGGCGTGGCCAGGGTCCCGGGG
>CAZAIE010001172.1:0-2623 GCA_964485035.1 uncultured Myxococcaceae bacterium
GCGCCGGCGGGCCCGGTCGAGCAGGGCCGGGTCCTCACCCAGCACGGCGAGGTGGTCGGGACCGGGCGCTACATGTCGCCCGAGCAGGCGGCCGGGGGACGCGTGGACGCCCGCAGCGACGTCTTCGCGCTGGGCATGGTGCTCTACGAGCTCTTCGCCGGGCGCCGTCCCGAGACCCCACGCCAGAGCGTGCGCTTCTACAACCCGGCGGCGCCTTCCTGGCTGGACGCCGTGTTGGGGCGCTGCCTCGCCGGCGAGCCCGACCAGCGCTGGCCCAGCGTGGCCAAGCTGGGGGCCGCGCTGGACGGGGCGGGCGCGCCCCCCGAGGACCTCGCCCGCTACCGCAAGGCCCTCGATCTCTACCTCGAGGACGGGAGGCTGAGCCGCCGGGAGCGCGAGAGCCTCGCAGACCTGTCCACCGAGCTCTGCCTCGGAGCGGACCTCTGCGCCTCCCTCGAGGAGCAGGCCCGCGCCCAGGTCCTCTCCGACGCGCTCGTGGAGGGCGCAGCGCTCGAGCAGCGGGGCGACCGGAGCGGAGCGCGCGAGCGGTTCTCCGTGGCGCTCGCCCTGGACGAGAAGTGTGCCCCGGGGCTGGCCGCCATGGCGCGGCTGGGCGGGGCGCCGGCGGTGGGCGTACCGGCTTCGGTCGTAGCTCCGGGCCGGGTCGTTCCCTCGCCAGGAGCGGCCCGGCAAGGGTTCGTGGAGCGCGCGCGGTTCGGCTCGCCGCGGGGGCACCGCTCCCAGGTGTCCCACGTCGCGCTCTCGCCGGACGGGGAGCGCATCGCCTCGGCCGGCGCGGACGGGGCGCTCTGGTTCTGGGACGCACGCACCCTCGAGCCGCGGTGCTGCGCGGCCCTCGCCGGGTTCAAGCTCCCCCTCTCCGGAGTCGCCTGGTCCTCCGACGGGAAGACCGTCGCCGTCGGCGGTCCCGGGAACAGGGTGAGCCTCGTCGACCCGGACACCGGCACGCTCCAGCGGGCGCTGGTGGGGCACCAGGGCCGGGTGGTCTCGGTGCTCTTCACGGGGGCGGGCCGGCTCGTCTCCGGCGGGGACGACCGGACGCTGCGAGTCTGGGATGCCGCGACGGGGACGCTCGAGCGGACGATCGACGGGCTCGCGGGGACGCCGCTCTCGGTCGTGCACGATGCCCCGCGGCACCGGCTGCTCTTCCGGGCCAACGACAAGCAGGTCTACTCCCTGGCGCTCGACGAGCAGAGCGCGCCCCAGGCGCTGCTGCAGCTCGACGGCCCCGGAGCGGTGCTGGCCCTCTCGCCGGATGGGACGGCGCTGGTGGCGACGGAGGGAATGCAGGCGGTGGCGCTCCTGGACCTCGCTGGAGGGCCAGGCCCCCGGCGCGTCAGCCTGAAGGCGGCCGTCGCGGCGGCGTTCGTCGAGGGCGGGCGGACCCTCGCCCTCGGCTGTGCGGACGGGGCGATCCGGCTGATGGACCTCTCGCGGCTCGCGCTGGACGGGCGCGCGCTCGAGGGCCACACGCACGGGGTGCTGGCGCTCGCCGCGACGGCGGACGGTGGCCGGCTCGTGTCCGCGGGCTCGGACGGCAGCGTCCGGGCCTGGGACGTGGGCCAGGGAAGGGAGCTCGCGTCGCCGAGCGGGCACACCGCGGCGCTCAAGGGGCTCGCGGTGGCCGGTGACGCGGACACGGTGGCGACGGTGAGCAGCGACAACACGGTGCGGCTCTGGTCGCTGCGCAACCAGCGGGAGCTGCGCGCGCTGCGAGGGCACAACGGCCTCCCGCACCAGGTGGCGCTCTCGCCCGACCGCTCGCGGCTGGTGTCGGTGGGCTTCGACAGCGCGCTCATCGTCTGGGACGTGATCTCCGGGGAGCCTGCCAGGCGCATCCAGGTGGGCGGCTGTCCGCAGGCCGTCGCGCTGCCCGAGCGCGGGGTGGAGGTCCTGGTGGCGTGCTCGATGCCGGCGGCCGTCAAGCTGGTGGACGGTGGGTCCGGCAGGGTCCTTCGCGAACTGAAGCTGGCCGCCGACCCGCGCTGCCTCGCGCTCTCGCCGGACGCGCGCCTGGCGGCTGTCGGCGGGCTGGGGCGGACGGTGCTGCTCCTCGACGTCGCGAGCCTCACGGTGACCCGCGAGCTGGAGGTCCCCGGCGGGGTCGGGGCCTTGGCGTTCTCGCCGGATCAGGCGCTGCTGGCCGTGGCGGTGGGCGCGAACGTGCGGCTCCTCGAGGTCGCGACGGGCAGCGCGGTGGGTGAGCTTCTCGGGCACACGGGCCGGGTCCAGTCCGTCGCCTTCGCGGATGGGGGGGCGAGCCTGGTGACCGGCTCGGAGGACAAGACGGTCCGCAGCTGGGATGTCGTGCGGCGTGTCTGCGAGCAGGTCCTCGCGGGACACGAAGGCCCGGTCTCGGGCGTCGTCGTCGATGGCTCGGGGCGGGTGCTCTCGGCCTCGGAGGACCGGACCGTCAGGGTCTGGAGCCGCGCCTGATCACGTCGGGCCCCGTCGATTCCTCGGGACGGGCGCCGCTGCCGGGGTATGTACGGGTGTCGTCCCAACCCGAACCACGGAGTCACACCATGCCCAAGGGCGCCCAGAAGGTCGCGAAGACCAACAAGCCGAAGCTCTCCACGAAGGAGAAGCAGAAGAAGAAGGC
>CAZAIE010001173.1:0-2622 GCA_964485035.1 uncultured Myxococcaceae bacterium
ACCGGACGGGTGAACCTCGTGCTCGTCTGCGGCTCCGCCAAACGCCTATTGGTTTAGCGAGACCACCACCACGCCGCGATACTGTGCCGCTTCCGTGGCGACCAGCAGGCACACCCCGAGCCCTCTCCTCCCTGCGGCTCGCGGTCAGGGAGGCACCCGATGCACGACGAGCGCTGGCTGTTGGAGAACGAGCTGGTTCCCCAGGACGTCCTCGCGCGAGCGCTGCGCTCACCGGAACCACTCACTGCCCACGCCGCGGTGCTCCAGCTGCAGCGGCGATGGCACCTCGGGCTCGAGACCCCCGATCTCCTGAACCTGTTGCCCGACCCCTTCTCGTTGCTGCCGGAGACCCAGCGCGTGGTCGTCGCATGGCTGCTCGAGGGGGCGCGTCTGCCCAAGCTCGCCAACGCCATCCCGCCCGCGGACCTGCCTCCACTCCTCCGGCTCGCGTGGCTCCGGGCCGCGCTCATCGAGAACCCTGCCCTGCTCAGCGAGTGCGAGCAGACCCCGCTGGGCACAGAGGCGATCCGCGACCTCCCGGTGGAGCCGACGACGGCCCGTGGGCTCCTGCCACGACTCGTCCAGAGCGACCAGCCCGCCACGCGCGCCGCCGCCGTCCGCCTCATCGGCGAGGCCATCGTGCGGGGCCTCCTCGCGCCGGCTACCGCCCAGGACTGGCTGGTCCTGCTCTCGCGCGACCCTGGCTGCGGGGCCGAGGCGCTGCGCCTGCTCGCCAAGCCCTGGGCGTGCTTGCTGCCCTGCCCGAACCTCCTGCTCGGCTCGCTCGGGGACGCCCAGCGCGAGCTCGCCGCCATCGCGGTCCTTCAAGCCCGGCACGAGGTCGATCCGATCCGCCGCGCGCTCGCGATCGGCAGGCTCGAGCCGCGGGTCCTGCGCGAGGCGCTCCTCGCGCTCGGACACGTCGGAACCGAGAGCGACCTCCGGACGATCCTCGAGGTGACAGCAGCCGATCCGCTCTACTTCGCGGAGGTGGCCATCGAGGCACTGCGCTCGCTCAAGCGACGCGGGTTCTCGCTCGGCGTCGACGAGGCGCCCGCCGTCGTGGACCTGTTCCTCGAGTCCCAGGAGCTCTCCGCGGAGGCGGTCGCGGAGGTCCTGAGCAGCCGTGCGGACACCCTCGTCGCCGGCCTCGCCCTCGACGAGCGCGGCCGCCGCGCGGTGAGCCTGCTCGAGGCGCTGGGGACCCGGAGCGCCGTGGAGCGGCTCTGCACCATCGTCGAGCGATCGGCAGAGCGCCGCTGGTGGCGGGAGGCCATCCTCGCCCTGGGCCGGCTCGAGGCCCTCGAGGCGGAGGCCGCGGTGCTCGCCCGACTCGATGACGAGCCGGACGCGTGCCTGACCGCCCTGGCCCAGCTGGGCGGCAGCGCGACGGTCCGCTGCCTGCGCGAGCGCCTCCTCGCCGATGGCGAGCTGCCAATGTGGGCTGCGAGCGCCGCGCAGGTGCTGTTCGGGCTCGACCCGTCCTGGGAGATCGCAGACCGGTGTGAGCGGCTCGGACTCCTCGGTCCGCAGGTTCTCCGCGCCATGCCCGCCTACGCGGGCGCCACCCAGACCGACGGGCTCGCCGCCTTGTCTCGGCAGGTCGGCCACCCGCTGCGGCTGGAGGCCATCGCCGGACTCGGACGTACCGGAGGCCCGCTCGCGCTGGAGCCGCTGGGACTGCTTCTCGACGACGCGGACGAGGCCGTGCGCGCTGCGGCGATGCAGGCGCTGCGCCTGCTGGGAGAGCGCCTGGCCCAGCTGGGCGCCGCCCGCCCCGCCTGTCTCCAGGGAGGCGAGCGTCCGGCCGAGCTGCTCCTCGCCGAAGCAGTGCTGCGCAGACTGCGCGACCGATCCGCGTTGTCGGTCGAGCGGTTGTCGCGCCTGCTCGACGCGCTGTCGGGGCTCCACCACCCGCGCCTGGCCAGGACGGTGCGGCGCCTGCTGCGCCACGGCAGCGCCGAGGTCCGCAAGCGCGCCGTGGCCTGCCTCGCGACCGCCGGGGCGCAAGCCTCTGCCTGGCTCCTGCCGTCGCTCGAGGACGAGGAGTTGCCCGTGGCGCGGCAGGCGCTCCTCGCGTTGGGCTCGCTCCGGGCGACCTGGCTCTGCGAGCCCGTGACGCGCTGGCTCGACCAGCCCAACATGAACCTCAAGAAGACCGCCGCAGAGGTGCTCGCGCAGGCCGGCGCGCCCCGGGCGGTCCCGAGTCTGCTGACCTGGCTCTCGGTCCACGACAACCCGGGGTTCCGCGCTCTCCTGACGGCCGCGCTCTCGAGCATCCTGGGCGAGGCGTACCCCGCCGTCGTGCTGTCGCGGCTCCAGGAGACCACCGACCCGAGGGCCATCGACCTGCTGGTCGACGCGCTCTCCGGGAAGCTCACGCCCGCGGGTGTCGCGGCGATCGTCGGCTGTCGCGCCTCGGTTCCCGCCGGCAGGCCGGAGTGGCTCCAGCAGCTCGTACGGCAGGTCTACGTTGGCAAGCTCGGGCTTGCGACGGGCCAACCGGTGAATCTCGACGGCGAGCTGCGGCGGCGAGGACTCGAGGACTGGATCCTGACAGGCCAGGGCGAAGACGCGCTCGACCTCGAGGAGCGCGAGGGACTCAGGAAGCTCGAGGGCGCG
>CAZAIE010001174.1:0-2617 GCA_964485035.1 uncultured Myxococcaceae bacterium
CACGTCGTCGGTTCACGGCCGCCACCTCTCAGAAGTCCTTCTGCTCGAAGCGCCACACCCCGGCGGCGAGGACCGCGAGCGCGAACACGCCCACGCCGAGGAGCACCTGCCCGAGCTGCGTCCAGTCCACCGCCTTCGAGCCGGCGATGGCCGCGGCGGAGTCCGCCAGCGTCCCCACCCGCGGCAGGCCCACAGTGAGGACCCGGAAGACCTCCCGACCGATCCCGGCCTCGAACAACCGGCCGAGCTCCAGGCGGTAGCTGGCGACGATGCCCGCGACGAAGAACACCCCACCGACGAAGGCGGAGAACGCGGCGCTGCGCACGAACAGCGCGGCGGTGAGCATGGGGGCATAGAGCGCGGCGAAGGCCACGCCGCCCAGCACCGCGGCGAAGAGCGGCCTCGCGGTCCACACCCCCGTCTTCACGGAGAGCAGCAGCGTCAGCCCGCCCGCGCCGTAGGCCGCGCCCAGCACCGCCAGCGCGAAGACGCCGAGGAAGGTGCCTACGAGGAGCTGCCAGCGCCGCACCGGGAGCGCCAGCAGGTGCTCGATGCGCCCCGGGGAGAAGAGGCTGGGCCCGAAGTCGGCGCAGGCGAGGATGCCGAACACCAGCCCGCCGTAATAGATGAGGTAGGAGGCCACCTGGAAGATCGGCCGGAGCGCCACGTCGGCCGAGCGGATGTCGTGGTCGATGATCTTCCCGAAGAGCCGCGTGGCCGCCAGGGCGCCGTCCACCACGTCCATCTTCAGGCTCAACCCGAGTGTGATCAGCGAGAGCGTGATCAGCGCGCCCAGCCCCAGGAACCACTTGCGCGAGGCCGCCTCGCGCAGGATGTCGCGGGCCACCGCGAGGACCACCCTCATGACGGCCTCCGCCGGACGGCCTCGGCGAGGACGTCCTCGAGGTCCCGCTCGTCGCGGCTCAGCTCCACGAGGAGCGCGCCCGCGGCGCGCAGCCTGTCGAGCACCACGTTCAGCGCCGCCTCGTCCCCCGCCTGGATGCGATAGCGATCCGCCACGCCGGTCGGCCCCAGTCCCAGCGCCGCTGCGGCCGCCGCGCCAGGCTCTCCCGGCGCGAGGCGGACGAGCCACGACGTCTCGGCCCGCGTCAACTCCTCGAGCCTGCCCTCTCGAACCAGCGTGCCGTCCGCGAGGATGCCGATGCGATCGCAGACGCGCTCGGTCTCGGCGAGCAGGTGCGAGTTCAGGAACAGCGTGGCCCCGCGGGCGCGCTCCTCGGCGAGCAGGCGGCGGACCTCCACCCGGCCGAGCGGGTCGACCCCGTCGGTGGGCTCGTCGAGCACCAGCAGCTCCGGCGAGCCCAGCAGCGCGGCGGCCAGCCCCAGCCGCTGCTTCATGCCCTTGGAGAACCCGCCGATCTTCCGGTGCGCGTCGGGCGCGAGGCCCACGCGCACCAGCACGCGCTGGATCTCGGGTGCGGGGCGCGCCAGCCGCTTGAGCCGCGCGACGCTGGCCAGGAACTCCGGCGGCTTCCAGGCGTAGGGCAGGTGCAGCCGCTCGGGCAGGTACCCGATGCGCGCGCGCACCTTCGGGTTCTCCGGGTCGCCCTCGAAGACGCGGACCTTGCCGCTGGTGGGACGCAGCACGCCGAGCAGGGTCTTGATGAAGGTGGTCTTGCCAGCGCCGTTGGGGCCGATGAGCCCGAACGCCGTGCCCGCGGGGATGGTGAGGTCCACGCCGCGCAGCGCCCGCTGGCCCCTGCCCAAGAGCCCGTACGCCTTGGTGATCCCGCTGGCCTCGATGGCGTTCACTGCCGAGGCCTCAGCCTGCCCAGATGAAGTCGATGGTCGGGTACACGTCGTTGGAGCGGACGCCCTTGTGTGTCTTGGGGTCGATGGCGCGGGTGTCGGCGTTCCACCAGATGAAGCCCAGCGTGAACCGCGAGGACTTGCCCACCGCGACGTCAAAGCCGCCGCCGCCGTTCACGGTGACGGGCGAGGGGTAATCCACGTTGGTGCCGTGCAGGTTCATGCCCAGGAACAACCGCCCGCGCAGCCAGTCCAGTCCCAGCCGCGCGTCGTAGCTCACCTTCATGCGGCCCCGGAACCCGGTGAAGACGGGGGCGAACAGCTCGGCGACCGGGGTCACGCCGGTCATCCCGGTGGCGTCGTTGCGGCTCAAAGGCACGCCCGCCGCGAGGTCGGCCGAGAGCGTGAGGGTGCGGCTGGCGCGGTTGCCCCGGGTGGCCACGATGCCCAGCCGAGGCACCAGGAACCAGCCCACCTGCCCGCCGTCCTTCTCCCAGGTCGGGAAGAGGTAGCCCTGGGCCAGCTTCATGGCCGGCGTCGGGCAGGAGAGCCCGAACTCGCCGGCGAAGCGGAACCCGCCCCACTCGCCGTAGCCGACCCGGAGCACGAAGTTCGGCGAGACGAAGAAGACCAGCGGGTAGGTCTGCAGCTCCAGCTTGTCCTTCAGCGCCACGGTGAGCGGCGCGAACAGGCCGATGGAGTACTCGCCGGCGCTGCCCACGTCCGCGGTCTCGCGCGCCACCAGCGGGCCGGCCGAGGCGGAAGACGACGCGAGGAGCAGCGTGACCACGACCAGCGCGTAAGCCCGGCTCATGGCGCCACCTCCCAGATGCCCACCACCGGCGCG
>CAZAIE010001175.1:0-2614 GCA_964485035.1 uncultured Myxococcaceae bacterium
CGTCCTCGGCCAATGACGCGAGGTGACCGAGGACGCGGCGGTGGGCGCGCTCGTGGGCCTCCAGCGGATCGACGCCCTCCACCAGCTCCGCCTGGAGCGCCTGGACCAGCAGTCGAGCGCCGAGGGCCGCGCCGACCTCGCTGCGCGGCGCGCTCGAGCACCCATCGCACACCACCGCGACCACGCCCGCCTCGGAGCGCGTCCAGGCCCACGCGTCCTGGTTGTTGCGTCCGGCGTGGGCGTGGTGGCGCCCCGCGACCGAGCCCGCGGCGATGGAGAAGGGGGCGCTCACCTCAGGCCTCCCGCTCCGCGCGCAGCGCCGTGCGCACGTCCATGAGGATCTGCCCCAGGCGGTTGCGTCCCTTCCCGTCCGAGCCGCAGCCCCAGTACGAGTCGCGCGGCGCGGCCTCGACCAGCTCCTCCTCGCCCGTGCCGAGCAGCGCGGCGCGCACGTCCTCGTGCTGACGGACCTTCGCCTCCACGGCGGTGCGCATCACCTGGTCCTTCACCTTCTCCCAGTCGCGGCGGAGCGGGCGCTTTCGGCTGCGGCCCAGGCGCGCGGCGATCATCGGGCTCTTCGCGAGGCGGACGAGGTCCTCGTGCTCCGTCCCGGCGAACTTCTGCGCCTGGAAGTAGTGCTCGGTGGTGGGCCAGGTCTTCCCCGCGATGCGCACCGGGTGCGCCGAGAAGTTCGAGAAGCAGCCCAGGGGGTCGTGGACACCGTAGAAGCGCAGGGTCATCGCGGGCTCCGGCTTTGTTAGTGTTTGTTGGACACCGTTATAGTGTCTCGAAAACACGAAGTCAAGAAGAGGCCCTGCCTGGGTGGGCGAAGCGGTCCCGGCGCGCTTGGCTATAGTGCGTGCACTCTGCGTCGGGGGACCTACGACATGAACCGAGCCAAGCGCGCCCTGCTGTCTGCGATGACCATCGTGGCGGCGGCAGGTTGTTTCTCGTTGGATCGCGAGCCCCAGGCCAATGCCCGGCCGGTGGCCTCCGCCCCGGCGCTGCTCCAGGCCCAGCCCGGCGAGACGGTGGTGCTCGACGGCTCCGCCTCCCGCGACGACGACGGCGATCCGCTCGCCTACCGCTGGGCCCAGGTCGAAGGACAGGGCATCCCCGTGACGCTGGCCGCGGCTCCAAGGTGGCGACCTTCGTGGCTCCCGCGCGCGGCCAGACGCTCTACTTCCGCCTCACCGTCCACGACGGCTACGAGGACAGCGAGCCCGCCCTGGTGGAGGTGCGGGTCAACGGGCGCCCGGTCGCCGACGCGGGGCCGGCCAAGGAGGTCCTCGCCGGTGGCCAGGTCCAGCTCGACGGCTCGGGCCACGACGACGACGGCGACACCATCGTCTCCTTCTCCTGGAAGGTGGAGACCGCGCCCCCCGGCGCCGAGGAGTGCCTGGCCACGCCCAGCCCGTGCCTCACCGCCTTCGACACCGCCTGGCCCTCGTTCCGCGCGCCGAAGAAGGGCAGCTACCTGCTCTCGCTGGTGGTCGGCGACGGCCGCGGGCTGAGCCTGCCCGACCTGGTGAACGTCCGCGCCGGCAACCGGCCGCCCGTGGCCCGCCCCGAGACCGTGGGACCGGCCCAGGTCCCGAACCACGCGCCCATCACCCTCGACGCCGGCGGCTCCACCGACCCCGACGCCCTCGCCTCGTACCAGTGGACCGTGGTCTCGCAACCGTCCGGGGCGGGCGGCGTGCTCGAGCCCGCGGACGGCAGCAGCGCGACCCCCACCTTCACTCCCCACGGCAAGGGCAGCTACTTCCTGGGCCTCACCGTCGTCGACGCCGAGGGCGCGGCCAGCCCCATCGCCACGCTGCGCGTCGAGGCCACCAACACCCCGCCCACCGCCGACGCCGGCGAGCCGGCGAGCGTGCAGAACGGCACCGAGCTCTACCTGCTGGGCTCCGCCCGGGACGCGGACGGCGACGCGCTCCAGTACGCCTGGAAGCTGCTCGACCACCCGCCCGGAGGAGAGGTCGTCCTGCGCGATCCGGCGAGCGCCTCGGTGCACTTCACGCCCCAGGTGAAGACCGCGACCCAGAACCCGGCCGCCTGCCAGCCCGGCCAGTGCTACGTGCTGGGCCTCACCGCGTTCGACGGCGCCGCGACCTCGGAGCAGTCCCAGGTCGTGGTCACGGTGGGGAATCGACCGCCGATCGCCGATGCAGGCCCGGACCAGACCCTCACCAGCGCCACCCTGGTCCTGGACGGCACCGCCTCGCGCGACCCAGACGGCGACGCGCTCACCACCTACACCTGGACCCAGGTCACGGGCGCCGATCTCACGGCCGGCAAGGGCAGCCTCAGCGGCCCGCAGCTCACCCTCACCGTGCCCGTGGCCGGCTCCTACTCGTTCGACCTGGTGGTCCGCGACGCCGAGGCGGCGAGCCTGCCGGACCGGCTGGTGGTGCAGGTCCCCAAGCTCAACGCCGCGCCGGTGGTCTCGGTGCCCACGCACTTCATCCTCGCCGAGGGCGCCGTGGGCACCCTGGACGCGTCGTCCTCCGCCGACCCCGACGGCGACGCCATCACCCTCACCTGGCGGCGGGTCCGGGGCAGCACCGCCTTCCCCGAGCAGCTGGTGGGCAAGACGCCCAGCCTCACCGCG
>CAZAIE010001176.1:0-1844 GCA_964485035.1 uncultured Myxococcaceae bacterium
CGTACAGCCCGTCCCGTGATCGTTGCGGGTCTCGTGGCGGGGGGCCGACCAGCCGGTGGAACTCGCGGCCGTCGAAGAGCAGGTCCAGCGAATCGTTCCCGGCGCGCAGGCCCTTGATCACCACGGCGCGCGGGCCCTTGGCGCAGAGCGCTCGCGCCGCGTCCCGGGCTTCGGCCTCGGAGGAGAGTTCGCCCCCCAACAGCGCCCGCGCCTCGTGGACGTTGGGAGTGAGCACCGTCGCCAGCGGGAAGAGCTCGTACACCAGCGCCTCCACCGCGTCCGGGCCGCACAGCGGGGCGCCGTGCTTGGAGACCATCACCGGGTCCACCACCAACTGCCTGAGCCCGAGGTCGCGGACCCCGGCGGCGACCGCCTCGACGATCTCCGCCGAGCCGAGCGCCCCGGTCTTCGCCGCGTCCACGCCCAGGTCCGTCGCCACCGCCTCCATCTGCGCCCGCACCAGCGCCGGGGGCAGGAGGTGCACCGCGCCGACCGAGGTCGTGTCCTGGACCGTGACCAGCGTCAGCGCCGTGGTCCCGAAGACCTCGAAGCGCTGGAACGTCTTCAGGTCCGCCTGGATGCCGGCGCCGCCGCCCGAGTCCGAACCGGCGATGGTGAGCGCTCGCTTCATGGGCCTACCCGCAGGTGCCGGTCCCGCCGATCTTGCCCACGGGCGCGTTGCAGGTGAGCCCGCGCGCGCAGGACACGCCGATGGAGCCGCCGCAGGAGTAGCCGCGCCCGACGGTCACGCCGTGCGCGAAGGGCAGGCACGCCCCGGCGTCGCCCGACACCGTGCAGACGGCCGAGCCGGCGCAGCTCTTCGCGACGTCGAGATCGCAGGCAGGAGCCGGCCAGCAGGCGCCGCTCTCCGCCTCGCAGGCGAGCCCGGAGGAGCACTTCGCCCCGTCGCTGCAGGCGTCGCCAAAGCCGGCAGAGAGAGGCGCCCCGCAGGAGCAGCCGCAGGTCTGCTCGGCGGTGCAGACCGCGTTGCCCGTGCAGCTCGCGTGCGTCCACTGCTGGAGGGCGCAATCGCTGGAGCGAGCGCACCAGGTGGTCTGCTTCACCAGCCGCCCCACCGGACGCCCGTTCTGGTCCGGGTCGGTGAGGGAGAGCACGCCGTTCGAGACCGAGTAGCCGTACTTCACCTTGTTGCCGCCCTCGGTCAGGTAGAGCTTGCCGAGGCGCACCGTCCAGGTGCCCTCGAGAGTCACCGCGTGGCAGGGCGCCTTGAAGCACCACACCTGCTGCTCGGCCGAGAAGACGCGCTTGATGCCGTCCTTGGCGAAGACGATGCCGAGCAGCGTCCCCTCCTCCGCCTTCCAGGCCCCCATGAGCGCGGAAGAGGCGCTGAGCTCGTCCTCCTCGGAGTCGATCTCGCTCGAGGCCGCCGGCGCCACCCCCGAAGCCTGCGGTCCGCACCCAGCCAGGAAAAGCACCGTTACGAGACTCACGAATGCACTCTTCATCGTCGACTCCCCACGCTCATCCGGTCGCTCGCCGGATCCTGCGGTTCATTTGAGGTGCGGCGATATACCACCTTCGCCCACTTCGGATCCATCCACCCCAAACGGGAGCCAATGACAGTATTTTCAGACACTTGGAGCACTCAACGCCGCGCGGACAGCCGAGTCTGGCACCGCGCCGAGCGTCCGAGTCTGGCACCGCGCCGGACAGCCGAGTCTGGCACCACGCCGGACAGCCGAGTCTGGCACCGCGCCGGACAGCCGAGTCTGGCACCGCGCCGGGCGTCCGAGTCTGGCACCGCGCCGGGCGTCCGAGTCTGGCACCGCGCCGGACAGCCGAGTCTGGCACCGCGCCGGACAGCCGAGTCTGGCACCGCGCCG
>CAZAIE010001176.1:1944-2612 GCA_964485035.1 uncultured Myxococcaceae bacterium
GGCGCCCGAGTCTGGCACCGCGCCGGACAGCCGAGTCTGGCACCGCGCCGGGCCCGGTCACCGAGAGATGACCGGGGAGGTCGTCGCTACCTGCGACGGCGCGGCAGCAGGCCCAACGCCAGGACCAGACCGGCGAGGCCCACGAAGCCCGGTCCGCCTGCGGAGCAGCCACACCCGTCGTTCGCGATGCTCGGCGCTCCCGCGTCCACCCGGACCGTCCGGGCATCGGGCGGATCCGGCGGCTCGAGGGTCCCGACGTCGGAGGGCTCGATCGCGGCATCGGGCTCGACCGACCCCGCATCGGGCGCCTCGGCATCCGCCTCGCCCGCATCGGCGACCTGCGCATCCGGGGCACACTCGCCCGCGTCCGGCGTCGAGCCGGGGACACAGGCGCCGCCCGAGCAGAGCTCGGCGCCGTTGCAGTAGTCGCCGTCGTCGCAGGGCGTCCCGTCGCTGGCGTTCTCCTCCGCGCACAGCCCCGTGGCCGGCACGCAGCGCGTCACCCGGCAGCGGCTCTCCGGGCGCGGGCAGTCGACGGGGGTGCCGAGCGCACAGGTCCCCTGGCCGTCACAGGTCTCCTGGCCGTTGCAGAGATCCCCGTCCCCGCAGGCGGTGCCCGCGGCGGCGTTCACGGAGCGGCAGCCCAGCGTCGGGTCGCAGGAGTCGGT
>CAZAIE010001177.1:0-2608 GCA_964485035.1 uncultured Myxococcaceae bacterium
GTCTCGAGGTCCAGATAGCGGACCTGATGGAATCCAGCGGTGTCGGGTTCGGCACCAGTGGCGCACGTGGGCCGGTGACGGCGATGACGGACCGGGTCTGCCACGCCTACATGGCGGGCTTCCTGGGCTACCTCGCCGCGCGCGGGGAGATCCGCCCGGGAGACCGTGTGGCGCTCGCCGGCGACCTGCGCTCGTCCACCCCGCGAATCCTGCGGGCGTGTGCCCACGGTGCCCGGGTCGCGGGCTTCGTTCCCGTGAACTGCGGGGAGATCCCCACGCCAGCCCTGACGGCGTACGGGCTCGCCCAGGGCATCGCCAGCGCCATGGTCACCGGCAGCCACATCCCCGACGACCGCAACGGCATCAAGTTCAACCGGCCGACCGGCGAGATCCTCAAGAGCGACGAGGCGGGCATCCGCGCACAGCGAGTGACCATCCCTGACGCCTTCGACTCAGGCGGTGCCCTGCGCTCGCCGGGCGAGCTGCCGCCCGTGGACGGCGCGGCGCGCCAGGCCTACCTCGAGCGCTACCTGGGCTTCTTCGCGTCCGGCTGCCTCGCTGGCCTTCGCATCGGCGTCTACGAACACTCCAGCGTCGCACGCGACCTGCTCGTCGAGGTCCTGGGCAGCCTGGGCGCGGACGTGGTGAGGCTCGGCCGGTCGGACGTCTTCATTCCGGTCGATACCGAGGCGGTGCGCCCGGAGGACGTTGCGCTGGCGCGGACCTGGGCCGCGGACCAACGGTTGTTCGCCATCTGCTCGACCGACGGCGACGCCGACCGTCCGCTGGTCGCGGACGAGAACGGCGAGTGGTTCCGCGGGGACGTCGCGGGAGTCCTCGTGGCGAAATGGCTGGGCGCCGATGCAGTCGTGACGCCCGTGTCGAGCAACACCGCCGCCGAGAAGTGCCACTGGTTCGGGGAGGTCGTCCGCACCCGCATTGGCTCGCCGTACGTCATCGCGGCGATGCAGGCATCGGCGGGCCGCTGTGTCGTCGGCTATGAGGCGAACGGCGGGTTCCTCCTCCAGAGCGCGGTCGAGCGCGAGGGACGTCGCCTGGCGCCACTGCCCACCCGCGACGCGCTGATCGTCTGCCTCGCCTTGCTCAGGTTCGCGCGCGAGCGCGGGTTGCCGCTGTCTGCGGCGCGCGCGCTCCTCCCGCCCCGCTTCACCGCCAGCGACCGCCTCCAGCGGTTCCCCACCGAGCTGGCCAAGTCCCGGATCGCCGAGCTGCGGAGCAAGCAAGCGATCGAGCGGCTCTTCGGCGCCGACTTCGGAGAGGTGGCAGGCGTGGACGAGACCGATGGCCTGCGCATCACCTTCAACAGCAGTGAGATCGTCCATCTGCGCGCGTCCGGAAACGCGCCGGAGCTGCGCTGCTACAACGAGGCCGACTCGGCCGAGCGGGTGGCCGCCATGAACCGGCGCTGCCTGGAGATCCTGGCTGGCTGGCGCTGAGGTGACGACCGGTTTAGCGGACTCCGGCCAGGAGAACGCGGCTCCCGTGGCACTTCGCCAAAGCCCGCGGAGGCCGCTGTCGCTGCGGAGGACGCAGCAGTTGAGGTGGCCGTCGCCGCTTTGGACACCATGATGCCGCTCGTGACCACCGCCGGCAGCGTGGTCGGACGGGCGGGGCACGTCGTCCAAGGAACCCGGTGGCGCCGGCAGTAGCCCTCCTCTCAGCGCCCCCTGCGCACGGCCTCGAGGCGGTCGAGCAGGTGCCGGCGATCCTGGTCCTTCGCGTCGATCCGCGCCAACCCCAATTTGAGATACTTGAAGGCGCGCGCGTCATCCTTCGGCGGCCCGGGCAGGTACTTGAAGAGACGCGAGTAGGTGTCGGAGAGCGCGATGTAGCCCCATGCGTTTTTGGGGAACCGCTCGATGGCCTGCAGGAGCACTGCCTCTCCCTCGGTGATGTCGCCGAGCCAGAAGTGGAACTCCGCGAGCGGCCTCGACCAGGATGCCGACCATTGCGGGAACTGGGTCATCACCTCGCGGCACAGCTGCACACCCATGGAGCCGAACCGGCGGTCGCGACGGACGCTCTCACTCAGGCAGTCCCGGAAGGACAGCAGCCAGTTGTCAAGGACTTGGAGCCCGGCGTACATGGTCGAGGTCTCGTCCGGCGTTCGCATCGAGGCCTCGAAGCGGGGTCGTAGGGTGCTCCAGACCTTCCACCACAGGTCGCACGCCTCGCCCTCGAGGCCCTGCTCGTCGAGGCGGTAGCCCTCCTGCACCCAGTCGTCGAGCACCTCGACGGAGGGGCGGTCAGGCAGCAGGCGCTTCCACAACTCGTAGGCTGCCATGCCGAGGAGATCGTCGTCCTTCTCGCGGCAGGTCAGCTCAGAGTTCTCGATCCAGTTCTCCGCGATGGCCCAGGCCGAGTACTGTCCGTCCTTCCTGGCCATTGCGAGGAAGACGTCGCGCGAGTACGCCACGCCGTATCGACGAAGCTGGTCCTCGACGGCTTCGGTGGACATCTCGGCGACCTTTCCCAGAGTCCAGTCGTCGTGGAGGTGGCGCCGCAGGTGCCGGGCGAGTGCCGGGTCTTCGAGGAAGATCGGGTCTTCGGCGAGCTTGGCGATGCCATACGCGGGCACCACCTGGAC
>CAZAIE010001178.1:0-2606 GCA_964485035.1 uncultured Myxococcaceae bacterium
GCTCGGAGGCGTCGAGCACCCGCCCGTCCCCCGGCATGTCCAGCGGGTGGGCCACCCCCATCACCGGCATCGCCACCCGGGTCGAGGGGTCGCGCCGCACCGCGAACCGGTCCGCCAGGTCCGCGAACGCGCGCTGCTCCTGGGGCATGACCTCGGCCATCTCCTTGGCCAGGGCCAGCGCCTTCACCGCCTCCCCGTGCGCGGAGAGGTCGTCGATGGCGGAGCGATACCAGCCGGCCGCGCGCGCGGTGTCGCCGAGGATGCGGTAGGCGCGGGCGACCCGGATGCGGTCCCCGGCGGTCGCCGCGCGCTCGCGCAGCGCCCGCCGCAGCACCAGCAGCGCGCGGGCGACCGCGCGTCGTCGCTTGGCGTCGTCCTTGCGGAGGCGGTTGGGCATGAGGGGCCGAACGTTCCGCAAATGCCGCTCCCTTGTCAACGGGGCGGCCCGCTCGCGGCCCCGCGGGTCACTTCACCGCGACGATCACGTGGGCGTGCGTGATGTCCGCGAAGTCCAGGGTCTTCACCTGGTTGCCCATGCAGAGCGTGAGGTCGTCGCTCTTCTTGTTCGGGGCCAGCTTGTCGGTCCGCTCGCACTTCAGGAAAACGGTGCCCTCCTTGTCCTCGAGGATCACCGTCATCGCCACCTTCACCTTCTCGTCGGTGGGGTTGGAGAGCAGCAGCACCACCTTCGGGCGGGTGTTGTCGGCGGGGTTGCTGCGCGCCTTCTCCAGGTCGGCCTCGGTGGGGGTGTTGGTGACGATCACCTTCTCCACCACGATGGGGCCCACCTTCGTCTTCACGTCCGCGACCCACTTCTTGAAGGCGAACGACCGGTCGAGCGTGGGCTCGGCCTGCACCACCAGCGCCGAGAACTTCACCTGGCTCACCCGGGGCCAGTCCGCGAGCAGCATCGGCTTGCTCATGCAGAGCAGCTTGTAGTCGCTCTTGGTCTTGGGGTCCGCCACCGCCCGCTCAGCGCAGGTGAGCAGCCCGGCGCCCTTCTCGTCCTGCAGCTCGACGGTGACGTCCGCGGCCAGCTTCACGTTCCCGGGGTTCGCGTAGTCCACGGTGATGCGGGGGCGCCACTGCTCCTTGGGGTTCGCCTCTCCCTTGGCGATGGCCACCGCGTCGGGCTGGTGCTTCACCTCCACCTTCAGGAAGTGGAACTCGCCGCCCTTCACGTCCAGCGCCGCGCTCTCGCCCTCGAGCTTCGCGACCTTCTCGACCTTGATCGGCTCCTCTGCCCGGGCGGGGGCGGAGAATCCGAGGGGGCTGGCCAGCAGTGCGGCGACGAGCAGCGGGCGGTGCATGGGGGCTCCTGGAGAACGGGTCCTACCGGTCCTGACCCGTGAGACGGGGAAGCTGTGCAAGCGCGCACGATGGTCCGCAGGCGCGGGGGGCGTCAACGACGGTCTCACTCCTCGGAGCCGGGACGCAGCTCCGCGGGCAGGTCCACGATCCCGCGGTTCTGCGGGACGGTGCAGGGACACGAGGCGTAGGGGCAGGGGCGGGGACCGTCGGTCAGGCGGAGCGTCCCGTCGAACAGGTTCCCCAGCCACCCGTCGCCGAGGCGCTTGCCGGGGTAGCAGGTGTACGCGTCGCCCTTGGGGTGGACGACGAAGTAGCGGGACCCGGAGTGGCAGGCGCGGCCGGTGAGCACGGTCCCGCGGTTCATCTCTCCGGGCCCGACGAGGTCGCCGAAGGCCGAGTGGATGGCCTCGGCGTCCGCCGTCGGGTAGGGGCAGGGACGGCCGTCCACGCGCATGAGCTGGGGGTAGAACTTGAGTCCGGCCGCCTCGACCCGACGCCGGAGCCGCTCCGCCTCGCCGACCTGGCCCGGGACCACCACGTGGTTCACCACGAACGTCGCCCGCGGGAACTGCCCGAGGTGCCGGCGCAGCGCGACTGCCTTCGCCAGGAACGCCGCCTCGTCCACCTGGCTGGGGTGCAGCGAGCAGGAGAACGTGCGCAAGAGGTCCCCGGCCGCGTCGGCGAAGCCCTGCAGCCGGCCCAGCGGGGCCGAGAGGTTGGTGAGCACCGAGACGCGGTGCCCTGCCCGCGCGAGCCCGCCCGCGAGCCACTCGAGCTGCGGCAGCAGGAACGGCTCCCCGCCCGAGATCTTCACCTCCCAGTCGCCCGGGAGCGTGGCGAGGAGCTCCACCGCTCGCTCGAGCTGGGCGGGCTGCGGGAGCCAGGGGGCCTTGGGCTTCTGCACGCAGTAGGCGCAACGGTAGTTGCAGCCCACCACCACGTTCCACGAGGCGACGCAGCGCGGGCTCACGGCAGCATCCCCTCCGCCCGGAAGCGCAGCAGCGCCTGGCCGGCGGCCCAGTTCAGGTCGTGCTTTCCGCAACGGACGCAGCCCGGCAGCCGCTCGCCGCGGTGCAGCCGCTCGCGCATCGCCGCCCACGACGGGGAGGTCCAGGCTTCGGAGAACGGGGTGCGCGCGAGGTCGGCGACGGGGACGTGCTCGCAGCAGAAGAAGGCCGTCCCGTCCACCCAGACCCGGGCGTAGAGGTAGCCCGCAAAGCACTCCGGCTCGCGGGCGCCCGGTCCGAGTCCGAGTTGGGCGGCGAAGGAGTCGAGGTTGTGGCGCACCCCCAGCG
>CAZAIE010001179.1:0-2606 GCA_964485035.1 uncultured Myxococcaceae bacterium
GCGGATGACCCCGAGTATCTCCATGCGGTTGTTGGTGGTCTGGGCCTCGCCGCCCGAGCCTTCGCGCTCGTGGGCTCCCAGGCGCAGCAAAAAGCCCCAGCCGCCTGGCCCCGGGTTCCCCTGGCAGGCGCCGTCGGTGAACAGCTCCACCTGCTGCGCGTCGGGAGGCAGCTTCGCCCGCTGCACGGGCCGCAGGAAGTCGTCCTGGTTCGAGTGGGCCATGTTCAGGGGGACTTGGGGACCTCGTCCTTCTTCTCCAGCTCGCGCCAGCGCCGCGCCTCCTCCAGCTCCTGCTTCTTCGCCGCGACGCGCACCTTGAGCTTCTCCGCCTCGACCTTCCAGGCCCCGCCCCGGTCGGCGACCGTCGCCGCCTCGAGCACCGCCTGGTCGAGCCGCCCCTGCCGCTCCAGGAGGAGCGCGTACTGCCAGCGCCACCCTGGGTCCTCCGGCCGCAGCGTCACTCCCTGCCGCACCAGCGCCAGCGCCTTCACCCCCTGCCCGTCCGCCTCCGCCGCGGAGGCCTCGAGCGAGAGCGCGCTGAGGCGGATGGCCAGGTCCTGCCCGGGCGGCAGCCGCTTCAGCGCCTCGCGGCACCCCTTGGTGTCCCGCCGCTGCAGCCGCAGCCGCGCGAGCGAGAGCACCACCCCGGGGTCCAGGGGAAAGCGCTTCTGCCCCTCCCCCTCGAGCAGCGCCAGCGCGTCGTCGGGCTGCCCCTTCGCGAGCAGCGCCTCGACCCGGAGGTGGAGGCCGGTGGTCTTGTACGGGTCGACGGCCGAGAGCCGCTCCCCCAGCCGGAGCTGCTCGTCGGGCAGCTTGCGGGCGGAGGCGAAGCGCGCCAGGCGCTCCAGGACCTGCGGCTTCTCCCCGTGCCGGTCGAGCGCGAGCCGCGCGACCGCCTCGGCGTCCTCCCACCGCTGCTCGGAGGCGAGCTGGTCGGCCAGGCGCAGCAGGTCCGCCACCGTGTCCGGCACCGCGTCCACCATCTCCTCCGGCCGCCGGAACACCCGGGTGATCTCCGGGAGCACGGTGCCGTCGCGGAGCTGGTAGGCCAGCTTGTACTCGATGCGCGCCTGGGCCGTGCGCCCGGTCGCCCGCAACGCCGTCGCGGCCAGCCGGTGGGGCAGCGCCAGGGTCGGGTTCAGGTACATCGCGCGATTGGCGAACGCGACCACCTTCTCGGCGTGCATCGGCCGCTCGGCGGCGAAGGCCTGCGCCGCCACCAGGTGGCTGAAGTAGTCCGCGGGGTGGCGCACCGCCATGGCGACGGCTGCAGCCTCGACCTCGCTGGCCTTGGCCCGGCCCGCCTGCGCCGCCAGCGCCTCTCCGTCGGCGTCGAGGGTGGAGCGGCCCTGCCACAGCCCCAGCGCCGCCGCCGCGGCCATCACCGGGATGAGCCCGAGCGCCGCCTTCCGCTGGACCGAGCGCACTCCCTCCTGCCGAACCGTGGCCACCGCGAACGCCAGCGTCGCCGGGACGGCCAGCCCCCCGAACTCGAGGCCGAAGTCCACCAGCTCGTGCAGGGCCACGGCGGCCAGGCCGAAGACGCTCGCCAGCCGCTCCGGGTCGTCGGCCCCACGGCGCAACCCGCCGAGCAGGGCCCAGGCGCACGACCCGATGAGGAACAGGCCCATCGGCGCACCCAGGTCGGCCACCCACTGGGCGACGAGGTTCTCGGCGTGGGTGAAGGTGGTGTTCCACAACGGGTCCTGGAACCGCTGGTAGGCGGCCTGGAACGCCCCGCGCCCCACCCCCACCAACCAGTGGTCGGCCACCAGCGGCACGAAGCTGGGCCACATCCCCACCTTCGAGTCCTTGATCTTGTCCAGCGAGTCGCTGCTCGCCAGCTCCGCCGCCAGCGCGTCCCAGGCGACGTAGGCCGCCACCGCGAGCACCAGCAGGATGGCCCCGGGGACCACGAAGGCCCGGGGCCGCAGGGTCACGCCCTCGCGCTCGCTCTGCCGCACCAGCCACACCGCCACCGCGAGCATCGCCTGCGCGGCGACGAAGGCCACGATGCCCCCGCGCGAGAGCGAGAGCAGCACGCCCACCCCGGTGGCGAGGTAGCCGAAGCCCCAGAGCGTCGCCACCTTGCGGTCGCGCTCGGTGAGGACCCGTGCCAGCAAGGCCGTCCCGCTCAGCGCGAGGAAGCTCGCCAGGTGGTTCGGGTTGCCGAAGGGGGTGAGGAACGGCGGGCTCGCCTGCTTGAAGGTGAACACCCCGAACAGCGAGGTCGCGCCCCACAGCGCATGGCCGAACCCGATGACCGCGACGACGATCCCCACCGTGCCCAGCACCGTGAGCAGCCGCGTGCGCGCCCGTCGCGACCGCACCACCTGCGCGGCGGCGAGGAACACGCCCAGGTACGTCAGCGCCTTCGCCAGCTCCAGCGCCGTCGCCGGTGGGTCCAGCGAGAGCGGCCGCCAGGCGGGGTAGTGCCCCAGCGGCCCCAGGACGAACTCGAACAGCTCGCGCGTGCGCGGCGCCAGCCCCCCCACCACCGACGGCGGCAGCGGCACCAGCTGGAAGGCGATGAACCCCGCCACCGCCGCGAAGGCCAACGCGGGGGCCGGGAGCAGGAACGGCTCCCCGCTCCGCAGCGTCGCCCA
>CAZAIE010001180.1:0-2602 GCA_964485035.1 uncultured Myxococcaceae bacterium
GAACTCGTCCTGGGCCAGCCGCTGGTCCATCTCCGTGACCTCCTGCTCGGAGACGTTGAGCCGCTCGGCCAGGAGCTTGGGGGTGGGGTCGAAGCCCTCGGCGGCAAGGCGGGCCTGCTCCTTGCGCAGGTTGAAGAAGAGCTTGCGCTGCGCCTGCGTGGTTCCCAGCTTCACGATGCGCCAGTTCTCCATCACGTACCGAAGGATGTACGCGCGGATCCACCAGGCGGAGTAGCTGGAGAGCTTCACCCCGCGGTAGGGGTCGAACTTCTTCACCGCGTGCATCAGCCCGACGTTGCCCTCCTGCACCAGGTCCAGAAGCGAGAACGCCGTCCGGTGGTACTCGTGGGCGATCTTGACGACCAGGCGCAGGTTCGCGGTCACCAGCTTGTAGGCCGCGTCCACGTCGCCCTTCTCCCGGTAGCGCACCGCGAGGTCGTGCTCCTCCTCGCGGGTCAAGAGCGGGTGGCGCTCCACCTCGCGCATGTACTGCTGCAGCGCGTCGCGGGGGGCCACGCCGATCCCTGGGCGGGCGATGGCCTTGGCCACCGGGGCGGCGACCTCCGCCTCCTCGACCTCAGCCTCCTCGACCTTGCCGACGGACTCCACCTCCTCGTCGGAGAGCTCCTCGGGCTCGGCGGGCTCGGCGGCCTCCACAGGCTCGGCGTCGGTCACCGGCTCGGCCTTCGCGGGCTTCTCCTTGGCGGGCTTCCTGGCGCGGCGGGGCTTGGGAGCCGCCACCACCTCGACCGCGGGCGTCGACACGGGGGTGGCAGGGACAGTCGGCTTGGGGTCGTCGATGCTCATCTCGCGGTCCTTTTACTGGCCTTCAGGCTCTGGCGGCAACCCTGCATCCGCCGGGCGGAGCGAGTGGCGAAAACCCCCCGCCGAATCGCGCAATTGCACCTGCCGACCCGGGGAGGTATAGACACGCGCTTCGATCGCCGCTGGCCCAATCGGGGCTGCGCAGGTCGATGCGGGAAGGCCGCTGCGCCCCCCAGAACGGAAAGTCGAGAACATCCATGCCCGAGCAAGGCACCGAGATCGCCCAGGACGCTGCCCTCCAGGTCCCCCCCACCGACACCTACTCCGAGGTCGCCTTCGAGGACCTCCCGCTCTCCGAGGCGGTGCGTCAGGGCATCCGCGACCGCGGCTACATCCGGCCCACGCCGGTGCAGGCGCGCACCATCCCGGTGGTGCTGGCGGGCAAGGACGTCATCGTCCGCTCCAAGACCGGCACCGGCAAGACCGCGGCGTTCGGCATCCCGCTCATCGAGAAGCTGCCCGCCGGCGCGCGGCACCCGCTGGCCATCGTGCTGTGCCCCACCCGCGAGCTGGCGCTGCAGGTGTCGCAGGAGCTGACGGCGCTGGCCTGCCACAAGGACCTGCGCGTGGCGGCCATCTACGGCGGCGCCTCGATGAAGCAGCAGATCGACGCGCTCGACGCGGGCGCGGAGATCATCGTCGGGACCCCCGGCCGCGTGTACGACCACATCCGCCGCCGGAACCTGGACCTCTCCCAGGCGGTGGCCGGGGTGCTGGACGAGGCCGACGAGATGCTGAACCAGGGCTTCTACGAGGAGGTGACGCGCATCCTCGAGCACCTGCCCCAGACCCGGCAGATGCTGCTCTTCTCGGCCACCGTGCCGCCGGACATCGAGCGGCTGGTGAAGCGCTTCACCAAGGACCCGGAGACGCTGCTGCTCTCGGGCGACGACTATACCGTCGAGGGCATCACCAACGTCCTCTACTACACGGTCGACGCCTACCCGAAGCCCCGCAACCTCATCTACCTGCTGGAGCTGGAGGAGCCGGAGACGGCCATCGTCTTCTGCAACACCCGCGACGACACCTCGCTGGTCTGCGCGGTCCTGAACCGCAACGGCTTCGACGCCGAGGTCCTCAACGGTGACCTGCCGCAGAACGAGCGCGAGCGAGTGATGGGCAAGGTGAAGCGCGGCGAGGTGACCTACCTCGTGGCCACCGACATCGCGGCGCGGGGCATCGACATCAGCGACCTCTCGCACGTGGTGAACTACTCGCTCCCCGAGGACCCCGCGGTCTACCTGCACCGGGTGGGCCGCACCGGGCGCATCGGCAAGAAGGGCACCGCACTCTCGCTGGTGGGCGGCAAGGAGATGGTGACGCTCACCGCGCTGGAGAAGCGCTACGGCATCAAGTTCGAGGAGCGCAAGCTGCCCACCCCGGAGGCGGCGCGCAAGCAGTGGGCGGACCGGCACCTCGCCGAGATCCGCGACGCGGCGAAGTCGGTGGTCTCCGACTCCATGCTGACGCTGGCCGCCGACCTCAAGACCATGCCCGAGGGTGAGGCGGCCATCGCCTTCCTGCTGCGCTACTTCTTCACCCACCACCGCGTGGAGCGCATGGCGGCCAAGGCGGCGGACGAGCTGCGCAACGAGCGCGACGCGCGGCACCACCCTCACGACGGCGAGGAGGTGGCTGGTCGCGAGGAGCGCAGCGACCGCTCCGATCGGGGCGACCGCGGCGACCGGAATGGCCGGGACCGCGAGCGCCGACGCGGCCGGGACCGCGAGGAGCGCCGCGACCGTCCCGAGCGCAGCGAGCGCACCGAGGGCGAGGC
>CAZAIE010001181.1:0-2601 GCA_964485035.1 uncultured Myxococcaceae bacterium
GCCCTGGGGGCGTGCGCCGTGCTCACCCCTGGCCTCGAGATCGGCCTGTGCTTGGGGGTGGACGGAGGACGGCTCGAGGCGCGCAACCTCCAGACCGGGCTCTCGACCCGCGGCGCCTTCATCGCGATGCTCCCCGGCGCGTCGGTGGGGTGGGTCTTCGCCGGCGGGCTCGGCGTCCAGTTCGACCTCGCGCTGGGGCTCACGCTGCTCGCGCCGAACGTCCGGAGCCTGGACGCGCAGGGCAGGGGACCCGCGGACGTCTTCGCCCGCGGGGCGCTGAGCCTGGAGTGGCGGTTCCGCTGATCCGAGTGCTGGAGTGGGCACACTATCCGTGATGGATTCCCAGGCCCCCGGCCACTTCTCCAGACAGACCCACCCGGGAGCCTCCATGCACGCCCGCCTGTTCCTCCTCTCCGCCTCGACTGCTCTCCTCGTCTGGTCCTGCCAGAGCTACGAGTTCGACAAGGTCACCCCCTCGGCGATCGCCGCGGAGCCCAAGACGGTCGTCCTCGAGGGAGAGCAGCAGCCCCCGAAGGTCATGCTGGTCCTCGACCGCTCCGGGTCGATGAAGACCAAGGCCAACGACGGCGAGGACTGGATCTGCTGCGAGCCGCGCAATGCCAACTGCGACAAGTTCGTCGCCAACCCGGAGTGCAAGTGGGAGGTCCTCAAGGACCTGCTCAAGGGCCCTGGCCACTTCATGGAAGCGACCAGCGGCTCGGCGCGGCACGGGTTGGTCCTCTTCCCCATGCGCGAGCAGGTCGGGAGCTGCGGCCCGGGCATCGTGGACATCCCCATCCCCACGAAGCCAGGCGACACGGTCGAGTCCATCCTCGAGTACCTCGACGACGAAAGATCCATCCCTCGGGGCGGTACCCCGACCGCCAAGACCCTCGAGGCCGTCCTCTCGAACGAGCCCTTCATGAGGCCCGAGGCGGGGACCGCCCGGTACGTGGTGCTCGTCACCGACGGCCTGCCCAACTGCAACGAGGCGCTGCGGCCCCCTTGCGAGTGCACCGCGGCCCTCTTGGTGGGTCAGACCTGCGGCCCGACGAGCTGCCTGGACAAGGACGCCCTGGTCGAGAGCGTGAAGAAGCTCAAGCAGAAGGGGGTGGACACCTTCGTCATCGGGTTCGGCGATGCGGTCACCAACTCCATCGCCCAAGAAGTCCTCAACCAGGCGGCACTCGAGGGCGGCCAGGCGCAGCCGGGGGAAATCAAGTTCTTCCAGGCCCAGACCAAGGCCGACCTCGAGAAGATGCTCAAGCGCGTCGCCATCGCCATCGACTCGTGCTCCTACTCGCTCTCCAAGCCTGCTTCCTCTCCCTCCCTCGTCGAGGTGAACCTCTACGACACGACCACCAAGACGCCCCGGGTCGTCGCCGTCGGCACCGAGTGGGAGTTCGAGTGCCAGCCCGACTCGAAGGCCTGCACCACCTCCGCGGACTGCCCCGGCGGCTACTGCTGGACGGGCGCGGGGGCCTGCAAGGGACTCTGTACCGACCCTTCGATGGTGGTCGTCCACGACCCGGTATGCCAGACCATCCGCAAGTCGACGGCGAAGCAGTACGAGCTTCGGATAGTGAGCATCACCTCGCTCTGACCAGGCCCAGCGGCTGCGCGGCTCCTGGTCGCGCAGTACGTTCCGGCAATGGTGCTCCGCAAGCCCGCTTCCAGCGCCCGCGCCCAGCTCGCCGCCGCGGCCGGGCTGTGGACGGTGGTGGGCCTGGGGCTCGGGTCTGCGGGGGGCGTCTGGAGCCTCTCCGTGCCCGCGCCCGCGTCGCTCGGTCTGCTGGCGCTGGGTGCCCTCCTCGGACTGGTGAAGGGGGCGCTCGTCATCCGGCCCATGGCCAGGCGAAACGCCCAGCGGATCCTCGCGCGGGGGGACGGCCGCTGCTTCGGGGGCTTCTTGTCCTGGAAGTCCTGGCTGTTCGTGCTGGCGATGATGGCCTTCGGCGCGCTGCTCCGGGCCAGCCCGGTCCCGCGGCCCGCGCTCGGCGTGCTCTACGTCGCCATCGGGATGGCGCTCCTGGTCGGCTCCACGCCGCTGTGGCTGTCGTTCGCGAGAGCGGCGGGCCGGTGACCTACGAGGCGTCGGGCGGGTCGCCGACGAGCCGGTAGAGCGTCTTGCGGTCGATCTGCAGGACCTCGGCGGCGCGGGTCTTGTTGCCCCCCGTCTCCTTCAGGACCAGCAGGGCGTACCGCCGCGCCAGTTCGTCCAGCGAGGGCCGGTCGGCGGGCATCGCGGCCTCCGTGCGCGGCGGCGCGGCGCGCACTCCCTCGGGGAGGTCCTCGGGGACGATGACGCCGCTCGGGTTGAGGGCCATGGCCCGGGCGATGGCGTTCTCCAGCTCGCGCACGTTGCCCGGCCAGCCGTAGCGGTTGATGACCTCCAGCGCCTCGGGGGAGAACGTCGCCACCTCGCCGCGGGCGAGCCGCGCCGCGAAGTGCTCGCAGAGCAGCGGGATGTCCTCGCGCCGCTCGCGCAGCGCGGGCAGCCGGATGGTGACCACGTTGAGGCGGTAGTAGAGGTCCTCGCGGAACTTCCCGTCCTTCACCAGCTGCGCGAGCGGCGCGAGGACATCCCGCTGCTCTGCGAGC
>CAZAIE010001182.1:0-2596 GCA_964485035.1 uncultured Myxococcaceae bacterium
GGGCCTGCGGCCGCTGGCCGAGGTCCGCCGGCAGGTACTCGGGTGGGCCGCCGGCGTCGGGGCGGGACTGGGCCCGCGCGGACGCCGCGCAGAGCATCAGGGCGAGGCCGGCGAGGCCGGCGAGCAGGGGGTGGCGATACAGGGCGATCACGGCCGGCCTCCGATGCGGTTGAAGAAGTCGCGCAGGTACTCCTCGGGCACGTCCATGTGCGCGCCCTTGAGGCCCACCACGACCGGCCGGTACCTCGTCGGCCGCACGCCCACTGGCGCGCGGACCTCGAGCAGGTAGCTCCCGGCCTCGAGCTTGAGCAGCTGCTGGCACCCCACCCCTACGCTGGTCTGCGCGTCGTTCTGCACCACGCACTCCAGCGTCTCCGCCGGCTCCTGCAGTCCGATGCCCACCCGCCCGGCGGAGGCCAGGGTGAACCGGTAGAGCTGGGCCTGCCCGGGAGCGGTGAAGGACTCCGGGCCGACGCCGTCGTCGAGCCTGGCTACCGCGGTCTTCGTCCAGGCGATGCTCCCCGCGAGCCGCTGGCTGCCGAACGGCCGCGCCAGCAGCCGGTAGACCCCGGGCTCGAGCAGCCGGTGCAGTTCGCAGCCCGCGCCCAGCCCGCCCGCGGCGATCACGTGGTCCTTGCCCGCCAGAGCGCAGACGCCGGTGTCGCCGCGCACGTGCACCACCGCCGCCTCCTCCAGCCGCAGCGAGTACCCCACCGCGGAGACCAGCGGGCTCGCCTGGCCCATCGGGAGCAGCGGCGGCGGCGCCGGGGGCTGGCGACCGCGCTCGGCAGAGAGCGACGGGAAGAAGCCGTCCAGGAAGTGCTCGGCGGAGTGCGCCACCACGCGCAGCGGACCGCCGTCGTGCGTCAGCCAGGCCTCCGCGGCCACTCCCTGCGGCAGGACGACGGTGCAGCCCGCGAGGCGTCGTCCGTCGGCGACCCGGACGCTGCACTCGCGCGCGCCCTCGACGGCCAGCTGCCGGGGCTGGTCGCCCGCGGCGATCTGCACCGTCTGCAGGCCGGGCTGGGCGGGCTGTCCCTCCCAGACGCCGGCGGTGAGCCGCGCGTGCGGGCTGGCCTCGCCCAGGAGCACCGTGGCCTGCGCGCGCCGCTCGCCCTCGCCCCACAGCGCGATGAGCCCGCCGCGGGTGGCCAGCGTGCAGCGCGAGAGGTCACCCTCGGGGGCGCAGAGATCCACCGCGCGCCCGGCGCCGTCGAGCTGCACCGCCCAGGTCTGCGCCGGGAGCGTCAGCTCCACGCGGGCCGGGCGGTCGGGCGCCGACAGCGAGAGGGTGGGGCCGTTCCAGGACAGCCCCTGCTCACCGGGCGCCAGCGCCACCACCTCGGAGCCCGTCGTGGCGATCTTCACCGAGACGCGCTCCACCGTCGCCGAGCCCTCCTCGCCGGCGGTCCAGAAGCGGCCCACCGGGGTCTCGCCCACCCCGCTCGCCGCGAAGCACTCCACGTCGCGCACCAGGCGGGTGCCGGGGTTCATCGCGCAGGCGGGCGCCGAGCGCTCGCCGTCCAGGCCGCTGACCCTCATCAGGTGCAGCGCATTCGTGGGGCCCTGCTGGGCCTGGATGAACGGCCGCTGCGTGAGCAGTTCCTTCGAAGGGCTGGGGCTCCCGGGCGCGGCGTACGTCAGCTCGTCCAGGGGCAGCCTGGCATCCTTGGCTCCCAGCGCGGCGAACACCGTCGGTCCCTGCTCCAGCGAGACCTCCGGGCCGCAGGGCAGCAGGACTCCCTTCGCCGCGTCGGGCAGGCAGTGGACTCCAGCGCTGGTCCGGTAGCGGCCCTCGCGGGCGACGCTCGCGGTGACCGCCCCGGTGCCGGGGATGCTGCTGCCGCCCGCGGCGACGGGCTTCACCGCCAGGTGGGCCTGGACCGCGACCGGGCCGCTGGGGACCCGCTCCACGAGCCAGGCGCGAAGCGTCAGCTTGTCGCCGCGCGGGCGCATGAGGAACGCGCACTCGCGGACCCCGCTGCGGCGGGCGAGGACGCCCGAGGGCCCGGAGACGTCGCAGGAGAACGGCGCGCCGCTCCCGGCGCCCTTCAGCGAGATCTCCTGGACCGCGTCCCCCACCACCTCCGGGAGCATCGCCTTGAGCACCGTCCCGCCGATCTTCAGGGTGCCGCCCTCGGCCAGCGCGGCGGGCTCCTCGACCGGCATGGCGATGCCCACGTGCGTCACCACCGGGGTGAGCGTCTCCGACTCCAGGGCGAGCGAGTAGTCGCCCGCGGGCACCGGCTCGGCGAAGGCGCAGTTCCAGTCGTCGCCCACACTGCCCGACTCGGCGACCAGGCGGCCGGCGGCGTCGAAGAGGCGGCAGCGGACGTCGGCCTCGCCGCGGCTGCGCAGGCGCAGCACGCCCTCGTGCGGCACGCGGACCAGGAGCCTGCCTGGCGCCACCGCGTCCCGCGCGATGCCCGGGGCGAGCACGTCGCTGCGCAGGTAGAGGCGGTAGGTCACGCCCACGTCGGCGCGGCTGTGCTCGAGGACGAGCTTGTACTTGCCCGCCGCGAGGTGCAGCGCCTGGCCGGTGGGCTGCGTCAGCTGCGGGGCCTGCGGCGCGGGGACGGAGCGCGCGTAGGAGTCC
>CAZAIE010001183.1:0-2588 GCA_964485035.1 uncultured Myxococcaceae bacterium
ATCGGGCTCTGCCTGTTGCTGCGCGGCGCCTGGAACCTCTCCGAGCATGGCGGGTCGTGGTCGGCCCTCGCGGGGATGGGGCTGCTGAGCGGGGTCATCGGGCTGCTCGTCGGCGGTGTGCTCTTCGCCATCATCGGAGCGCTCGGCGGCATGGGCGGCGGGGACGTGAAGCTGGTCGCCGCGGTCGGCGCGGCGGTGGGTTTCCCCCTCATCGTCCCGTGCCTCATCTTCATCGGCATCGCCGGGGGCGTGCAGGCCATGGCGGTGATGGCTTGGCGCGGCGAGATTCTCAAGACCTTCGCCGGCATGGGCGCGGCAGCACTTCGCAAGTTCAAGATCGGCAAAGAGGTCGACGCCCCGCGAGTGAGGACGAAGATCCCTTATGGCGTCGCGATCGTCGCGGGCACGGTGTGGGGCCTCTGGTGGAGCTTCAGTCAAGCTGCTGCGGCGATGCCGCAGTAGTGCTATGAGCGGGTTTCGAATCGGAAGTTTCTAGTACCTCGCAGGAGCCAAGGAGACGTCGATGACCCATCGTCTATTCCCAAGTGCCCTCGTCGCCGCCGCGGTCGTCGCCGTCGGCGCCCCGGCGTTCGCCCAGGACGACTCGTCCACCATCGCCCTCGGTGTCGGCACCCAGAAGGTCATCAACGTCCCTGGCATCGCCCGTATCGCCATCGGCGATCCCGGCGTCGCCGACGTGAAGCCGCTGGGTTCCACCCAGGTCCTCATCGTCGGTCAGGCCGAGGGCCGCACCACGCTGCTCATCTGGAAGTCGAACGGCTCGCGCCTCTCCTACCTCATCAGCGTCCGCAAGAAGGACCCCAACGAGGTCATCGAGGAGATCAAGAAGCTGCTCGGCGACCGCGAGGGCATCACCGTCCGCATGGTCGGCGACCGCATCTATCTCGACGGCTTCGCCTATACCTCGGAGGACGCCGAGCGCGTCAACCAGATCACCTCGCTCTACGCGCAGGTGAAGAGCTTCGTGAAGGTCGCCCCCAACGCCAAGAAGCTGGTGGCCAACAACCTGAACGCGGCCCTGCAGCGCGCCGGGCTCAAGAACGTCCAGGCCAACGTGGTCGGCACCACCATCTTCCTCGAGGGCTCGGTCGAGTCGCAGCAGGACCTGGCCAAGGCCGAGCTGATCACCAAGGCCATCGGCGAGAAGGTCGAGAACCTGCTCGTGGTCGGCATCAAGCGCATGGTCCTCACCGAGGTCCAGTTCGTCGAGATTCGCCGCAAGAACGAGGACAAGATCGGCATCAAGTGGCCGCTGGACATGGTGGGCGAGGGCAAGATCAAGCTGGCCTACGAGAACGACTTCCTCCAGGAGCGCCAGGGCCTGCCCACCATGCCCATCACCGGCGACATCGCCGCCAAGAGCGACTTCGCCTTCGGCCTGCAGTTCAACGACGGCTACGGCCGCCTCCTCGCGCAGCCCAAGCTGGTCTGCGCCTCGGGTGAGAAGGCCGAGTTCCTCGCTGGCGGCGAGCTCCCCATCCCCATGATCACCAACAACATGTTCACCGTGGAGTTCAAGCCCTTCGGCGTGAAGCTCAACATCCGCCCCACCGCCGACCGCCACGGCAACATCCAGACCGAGGTCGAGGCCGAGGCCAGCAAGGTGGACAAGGCCGTCTCCATCACCGTCGGCAACAACCTCTCCATCCCCGGCTTCGCCACCCGCAAGGTGAAGACCAACGTCACCGTGCGCCACGGCGAGACCATCGTCATGAGCGGCATCTTCGAGCACGACGAGGACAAGTCGGTGGCCAAGTTCCCGCTGCTCGGCCACATCCCCATCATCGGCGAGCTCTTCAAGAACCGTAACTTCACGGGCCAGAAGCGCGAGCTGGTCATCTTCGTCACCCCGCGCATCGTGAACCCCGACACCGAGCGCATCCGCAAGCTCATCGACGACATCAAGGCCCGCTACAAGCAGGCCCGCGACGAAGTGACCTACGGCATCTTCGACTGAGCCAAGCAGGTCGCGACGCCGGGCGTCAGGTCTGCCTGTGGGCGGACCGGCCCGGCGTCGGTGTGTCGCAGCGGCCCCGCCGTCTCGGGGCTTTGGCTTCTGGAAGTGCTTTGTCTACAATGGATTGCCGCCGCGGCCACTTGACCGATTGCCCCGGGCGCAGGGCCCAGGGGCGTCGGCAGGACCGCCCAACCGCGGCCGGAGGCGCGAGGAATGTTCAACGTCGTGATCGCTGAGAAGGGCGGGGGCAGTCGCACCGAGTCCTTCGACAAGAACGAGGTCAACATCGGCCGCGTCCAGGGCAACGACATCGTCCTGGCGAAGGGGAACATCTCCAAGCACCACACGCGCATCGTCTCGAAGGACGGCAAGTTCATCGTCCTCGACCTGCGCAGCACCAACGGGACCTATGTCAACGGCCGCAAGATCAGCGCGCCGCAGGTCGTCCGCCCCACCGACAAGATCTACGTCGGGGACTACATCCTCACCGTCCATGCCGCCGACGAGGAGGAGGCGCCTCCGGAGGACGAGCTGCCGCCCGAGGAGGAGGCGCCGCCCGAGGAGGAGTTCCAGGAGGACGAGCCGCAGGAGGAGGAGCCCCCGCCCGAGG
>CAZAIE010001184.1:0-2588 GCA_964485035.1 uncultured Myxococcaceae bacterium
GGGGGGCGGCTGCCCACTCCTGCGCCGGTCCCGAGCGCGAGGCCCACGCAGCCGCCCCCCAGCGCCCGGGTGGCGACCCCTCTGCCTCCTCCTCCTGCGCCGATGCCGAAGCTGCGCCCGAGCTTCTCCTCCCCCGACGCCAGCTTCGCCAGCACCCAGCCGATCCCGGTGGGGCCCATCACCCAGCCGCTCGCGGCGCCGGAGCGGCCGACCGCGCCGATGCAGCGCCACCCGACCCCGCCGCCTCCGCCCAAGCAGCCCACGGCGGTCGAGCAGCTGCCCTTCGACCCGCCCACGCCGACGGCGCGCGAGCCGAAGCCGATGACGCTCCCCAAGGCGGTCGCCCGGCGCCCGACGCCCACCGCGGTCCCCGTGGCCACCGAACCGCTGATCCCCGCGCGCAAGGCCACGACGCCCTCCCGCGAGGAGCACCGGGCCTCGCGCCGCGTGAAGGTGAAGACCGAGGTGACGCTCTCCAGCGAGTCCAACTTCTTCACCGGGTTCTCCGGCGACCTCTCCGAGGGCGGCGTGTTCGTCGCCACCTACGAGGCGCTGCTGCCGGCCGGGACCCACGTGGAGCTGGCCATCGCCCTGCCGGACCGGCCCGAGGTGCACGTGGGGGGCGTGGTGAAGTGGGTGCGCGACCCCGACCGCACCACCGGCGTCTTCCCCGGCATGGGCATCGCGTTCGAGAACGTCCAGCCCGAGGCCCAGAAGGCGATCCGGCGCTTCCTGCACGAGCGCGAGCCGATGTTCTTCGAGGAGTGAACGCTCCCCGTCCCCCACCCGAACAGGCGCGGGCGTCGCCGCGCGCCTGCGGCTACCCTGCGAAACCCATGACCGTGAAGACCCCGAAGCCCGCGACCGACAAGCTCGTCTACCTCGTCACCCTCGGCTGCGCGAAGAACCGCGTGGACAGCGAGGTCATCCTCGGCACGCTGGCGAAGAAGGGCTGGCAGCTCACCGAGCGCCCCGAGGACGCCCGGGTGATCGTCGTCAACACCTGCTCCTTCATCGCCGACGCCAAGAAGGAGTCGGTGGACGTCATCCTGGAGATGAGCGAGCACAAGCGGGCCGGCACCTGCCGCACGCTGGTGGTGACCGGCTGCATGCCGCAGCGCTACTCCGCCGAGCTGATGCAGGAGCTGCCGGAGGTGGACCACTTCGTGGGGACCGGCGCCTACGCCCAGGTCGCCGACCTGCTGGCCGCCGAGGACGCGCCGCGCGCGGTGATCCCCGACCCGGAGTACGTGCACACGGCGCGCACCCCGCGCATCAACTCCATGCCCCGCTACACCGCGTACGTGAAGGTGAGCGAGGGCTGCGACAACGCCTGCGCCTTCTGCGTCATCCCGCAGATCCGCGGGGCGCAGCGCTCGCGGCCCGTGGAGGACGTGGTCGCCGAGGTGCGCAAGCTCGCGCGCGAGGGCTGCGTGGAGTTCAACCTCATCGCCCAGGACCTCACGGCCTACGGCCAGGACCTGCCCGGGCGGCCCCGGCTGCACCAACTCCTGCGCGAGCTGGTGAAGGTGAAGGGGCCGCGCTGGTTCCGGCTGCACTACGCCTACCCCCGCGACTTCCCCGACGAGCTCATCGAGGTGATGGCCTCGGAAGAGAAGATCGTGAAGTACCTGGACATGCCGGTGCAGCACGTGAGCGACCGGCTCTTGCGGGCGATGAAGCGGGGCAAGGGTTCGACCTTCGTGAAGGAGCTGCTCCAGAAGCTGCGCACCCGCGTGCCCGGGCTGGTGATGCGCACCTCTCTCATCGTCGGGCTGCCCGGCGAGACCGAGGAGGAGTTCGAGGCGCTCAAGGAGTTCGTGAAGGCGCAGCGCTTCGAGCGGCTGGGCGTCTTCGAGTACAGCCGCGAGGAGGGGACCGCGGCGGCGCTGATGGACGGGCAGGTCCCGGCGCGGACCATCACCCGGCGCTTCCGCGAGATCCTGGCGATGCAGCGGCGCATCAACCGAGAGCAGAACAAGGGGCTGGTCGGCAAGCGGCTCCAGGTCCTGGTCGAGGGCGCGGCGCCCGAGACCGAGCACCTGCTCGCCGGGCGACACGCGGGCCAGTCCCCGGAGATCGACGGGATCACCTACATCAACGACGGGGTCGCGCAGCCCGGCGAGATCGTCACGGTCGAGGTGACGCAGGCCGCGGACTACGACGTGGTTGGCCGCATCGTCGGCGCGGGCGAGCCCTAGTCGAGCGGCGCGACGCCCTGCGTCAGGCGCAGGCTCCGCGGTCCTTGGCAGCCGGGGGCGCTGCGGCCATGATGCCGGGCCGTGTTCCCCACCGAGACGCCATCGCTGCCGACGACGTTCGGCAAGTACACCCTGGTGAAGCTGCTGGGGAAGGGCGGCACCGCGGAGATCTTCCTCGGCCGCGACGGCGCGTCGGCGCCGCTGGTCATCAAGCGGCTGCTCCCCGAGCTCTCGGAGGAGAAGGAGTTCCTCGCGCTGCTCATCGGCGAGGCGAAGGTCGCCTCGCTGCTCAACCACCCCGCCATCTGCCGGGTGCACGAGCTGGGCAAGGAGGGCGGGCAGGTCTACCTGGCCATGGAGTACGTGCCCGGCTGGGACCTGCGCTCG
>CAZAIE010001185.1:0-2584 GCA_964485035.1 uncultured Myxococcaceae bacterium
GTCTTGGGGTCGAGCTCCAGGCCGCGGGTGGGCATGGCCAGGGTGGCCCAGAGCTTGGGGTCCAGCTCGGAGAGGTGCGCGAGGTCCTCGGCGTTGGCGATGACCACCTGGTCGATGCCACCGACGCGGACGAAGTTGAAGCGGTGCGAGCTCTCAGCCATGAACGTGCCTCCTCTGGGGTACGGGTCGAAAGTCCAGACTTGGATGCTTGAGCGGCGGGAGGGTCGCAGGAACCAGGCGACGCTCCGGATGCGGCCTTGAGGTAGCTCCTGGGAGCGCCCGAAGCGAGCGTTTTTCACCCCTGCGAGGCCCTGCCGAAAAAACCTGCTGCCTCAGGCTTTTTTCTTTTGACACCCCCAGCGGCGAAGCCTATAACGCGCTCACAAATTGGCCGCGGGGTGGAGCAGCCTGGTAGCTCGTCGGGCTCATAACCCGAAGGTCGCAGGTTCAAATCCTGCCCCCGCAATCGGTCTTTTTGAGTAATCGAGAGCCTCCGTCAGCAATGACGGGGGCTTTCGTGTTTCTGGGCGCGAATGAAAAAGCGCCTTCGGCCTGGTACCAGTTGCGCCCCCCGGACGCCTTCGGGGTCAGGCAGACCGTCCCAACGTGGTGGCGAAGCAACTCACGCCCCCGCTCGGGGTCCGCCTCGAGGGTGTCGAGCAGGCCCCGGACGTAGTCCTCCACCAGCCCGGGGTCGGGCGGCTTCACCTCGGCCCTGCCTGCCATGGCCGCGCGGGTAGCCCGGAGGTCGGCGAGGCGGCGCTCCTCATCCTGCAGCCGGGCCTGGATGGCATCCGACCACCCCATGCGCGCCAGGGCGTCGGTCAGGTTCCGCACGGCGGCTTCGGCCTGGTGAAGGCTGGATTCCACCCGGGCGAGCTCGTCGCTGGGCCGGGAGCGGGCATCGGTCACCCGCTCGTTGAACCGCTCGACGAACCGGCGCAGCAGCCCCGGGGCCAGGAGCACGTCGCGCAGCGCACCCACCACGGCTTCGTTGAGCTTCCGTTCCGAGACGGTGAGCCCGTTGGAGCAGACGGCATCGCCGCGGGATGCGTGGGCGGCGCATCCCATGGTGACGTAGCGAACGCCGTTCTTGGTCCGCTGGCCGACCACCCCGAACCCGGCGCCGCAGGTGCATCGGGCGATGCCGCTCAACAGGTGAGGGTGCCGGCCCGAACCCAGCGGGCGGCCCGTGACGGCCCGGCCGGCGAAGCGGTCCTGGGTCGCGGACCAGGTCGCGGGTTCGATGATCGCCAGTTCTGGACGCTCGAGGGTGCGCCACTCGGACTGCGGGCGCTCTACGGCTCGACGGTGGCGACGCCCGGGGACGCGGACGAACTTGCGGCGGTTCCAGACCACCCGGCCGGTGTACCGCTCGTTCAGCAGCATGGCCCGGATGGTTCCCTGCCCCCAGCCGCGGCCGCGCCGCTTCGGAACGCTGGTGGAGTCGTAGGGTGCCGGGATGCCGTCTCGGTTCAGCCCAGCGGCGATGGCTGCGAGCCCGCGGCCCTCGAGGTACTCCGCGAAGATGCGGCGGACCACGTCGGCTTCGGGCGGGTTCACGAGGATGATGGCGCGCGGGTGCTCGGGGTCGGGAGGGTTGGGCTCCTTCTCGGTGCGGTAGCCGTAGACCCGGCCGCCGGTGGAGAACCCGGCCAGGGCGCGTCCCTCGAGGCCGCGGTGGGTTTCGGTCTTCACGAGCTGCAAGAACGTGTCGTTGACCAGCCCGAGGGCGCCGAACGTGAGCCGGGCACCGGGGGCGTCGCTCGCCATGCCGGTGGTGCAGTCCACGACGCGCACGCCCACCGCGGCCAGTTGGTTGAAGACCAGGTTCCAGGTGTCGCCGAGGTCGCGCGAAAGCCTGCTCAGGTCGTCCACCAGCACGGCTTGGAACGGCGAGCCGCCGCGCCGGGTGGCGGCTGAGAGCAGGTCGCGCATCCCCGCGCGGTCCATGTGCGAGCCGCTCACGGCGGCGTCCTGGAAGGTGGAGACGACCCGCAGGCCGGTGTCTTCGGCGCGCGCACGGCAGCGCCTCACCTGGTCGTCGATCGAGCGCGCGTCCTGCCGGTCGGTGCTGAACCGGGCGTACACCGCTGCGTCCCCCGCTGGCTTCGTCTGGCGCATATCACGGACTCCGGTGCTTGGAGGGGAGGGGAGAGACTCCGAGGGCGCGGCGCAGGACCCGCCGCGCTGCTTCGGAGATGGTCACGCCGTCCCGGTCTGCCGCTGCCTCAAGGGCTGCAACGTCACGCGGCGCGAGTCGGAACGTCACTCGGATCGGCTTGGGGTCGGTCGTCTGCCGCCCCTTGCTCGTCCGCTTCTTCGGTCGTGGGCTCATGACGGGCATGGTCGCGCAGACGTCCGACGTTTGCACCACGCCCAGGAAGGTGCCCGGCCAAGTAGAGGTCGGCCGCGAGGTCCGCGAGCGCGTCCACCAGCGCCAGCAACTCGGGGGTGGGGGCGCCACCGTCCGCTGCGGGCTCGACAACTACGCTGGTGGAAACGTGCGCCATCCGTACCTCTGTCCTCGCGGTTCACTGCATGGGCGGCGGACGACCCGCCGCCCAGGTTCACGCCACCACCC
>CAZAIE010001186.1:0-2581 GCA_964485035.1 uncultured Myxococcaceae bacterium
CTCCTGCACGGCGGTGAGCCAGTGCTGCGACGCCGCCGGGTCGATGTGCCGCGACGACGGGAGCGACGACGTGTGCTGCCGCGTCGCGGGCCAGGAGTGCCGCACCAGCGGGGACTGCTGAAACGGCGCCAGCTGCGTGAACGGGGTGTGCGGGTGTGCCGCCGCCGGTGACGAGTGCCTGGTCGCCCGGGACTGCTGCGACGCTGCAGGGGCCTCGTGCCGGACCGCGGACGGCGAGTACTACGACGCGTGCTGCTGGAGCGCCGGTGCCACCTGCAGCTCCTCCAACGATTGCTGCAACGGCGGCACGTGCACCGCCGGGCGCTGCAGCTGCGCGGCTCCTCGCCAGGGCTGCCAGGTCCAGTCCGACTGCTGCGACTCCGCGGGGTCGTCCTGCCGCTCCGAGGGGGCGGGGTACTACTACAGCTGCTGCCGCCGCTCCGGTGCCACCTGTGCGGCGAGCGCCGACTGCTGCTCGGGCACCTGCAACGCGTCCGGGAAGTGCACCTGAGCGGGGACGGTCAGCGGGGCAGGCGCTCGGGGACCAGCACCGCGTCCCTTGCTCCCCTGCCGAAGTGCCGGTGCAGGTCGTTGACGTAGCGCCGGCCGAGCGCCCCCGCGTGGGCCTGTAGCCACGCGGCGACGGACTCCTTCCCGCGCGCGGGCTCGTGGGAGAGCAGCAGCTCCTGCTCCAGCCCGAGCAGCTCCTCGCGGGTGAGGATGACGTCGCCCACGAGGGGCTCCAGGATGCCCAGGCCGAGCCAGGCGACGAAGGCCGGCATCGGGACGACGAGGCGGCGGACGCGACACGCCTGGGCGACCAGCCGGACATACTCCATGAAGGTCATCGCGTCGGGTCCCGCGGCGTCCAGCTCCGTCCCCGCGGGCAGATCGATCGCGTCGGCGACGAGGCGCGCGGTGTCGGCCAGGGTGATCGGCTGGAGCCGGCAGCGGCCGCCTCCGGGGACCGGGAAGAAGGGGAAGCGACGCAGGAGCCAGGCGATGTTCCCGGTGAGCACGTCGGCGGGACCCACGACCAGTGTCGGTCGGACGATCGAGTAGGGGATGCTCACGTCTCGGAGTCGGTCCTCCACCTCGGCCTTGCCGCGGTAGTACCCGAGATTCCGGCCCGCCGCCGCGTTGCTCACGCTGACGTGGACGATGCGGCCGACTCCTGCGTCCCGGGCGGCGTCGAAGAGCAGCCCCGAGTTCGAGACGGCGGTCTCGAAGGTCTGCCCGCCGTGGGGCAGGCGGACCCAGTAGGTGTTCACGAGGACGTCGGCGCCCGCGAGCTCGCGGCGCAGGTGCGCGGGGTCGAACGCGAGCGGCGCCGCGGGGATCGCGGTTCCCTCGGGCGGGCGGCGGTTGGTCAGGGTCTTGAGATCGTAGCCACCGCGTCCGAGCAGCTCCGCGGCGACCGCAGCACCGGTGTAGCTGAACGCCCCGGTGATGACGACGCGACGAGCCATGGGCGAGAAGGTACTCGGGAGCCGCGGCCGGCGCAGCGGGTGGGCAGGAGTTGCCCAGCTCAACGGGTTGTCCCCGCGGGCAGCCGTCACTACTAGACAGCTCAGCGAGGCAAAGGTGCAGAGACCGCTTTCGGGAGGGTGGGGAAGCGATGAACCAGGCGCCGGCCTATCGACTCCTGCGGCGCATCGGCGACAGCGTCTACGCCGAGGTGTACCTGGTCGAGGCGCAGAGCTCCGGCGAGCAGATGGTGGTGAAGATGCTGCGCCAGGAGTTCACCTCGGACCGCGACCTGGTCGAGCGCTTCCTCGACGAGGTGCGCGTCTGTCAGACCTCGGGACACCCCAACATCGTGGGCCACCTCTCCAGCGGCCGCGCTCCGGACGGCCGTGTGTTCGTGGTCACGGAGCACCTCGAGGGCCTCGATCTGCGCCGGCTCCTGCACACCCGGCCGCCGCTGACGGCCGAGCAGCTCCGGGCTCTCGCCGTGCCGCTGTGCGAGGCGCTGGAGCACGCGCACCGGCACGGCCTCGTCCACCGCGACCTCAAGCCCGAGAACGTCTTCCTCGCGGGGGGCCTGCGCGCGCTGGACCCCCGGCTGCTGGACTTCGGGGTCGGGCTCTTCAAGGTGCACCGCGCGCGCAGGACCGGGGTGGGCAAGATCCTCGGGACGCCCGGGTACGTCGCGCCCGAGTGCATCGGGGGACAGAAGCCGGAGACGCGCTCGGACATCTACTCGCTCGGCTGCGTGCTGTACGAGGCGCTGACCGGCCGGCCGGTCTTCAAGGGCGACAGCGACGCGGAGCTGTTCGACCTCCACTGCTCCCAGGAGCCGCCGCCGCTCCCGCCTGCGTGCGCCGAGTTCGAGCCCATCATCCACCGCTGCCTCGCGAAGACCCCGGCCGCGCGCTTCCCGGACGTCGAGAAGCTGCGCCTGGCCATCGAGGAGCTGGAGGCGGCCGCGCTTCCGCTGCGCTCGACGCACGTGCGCACGACGCCCATCCCGCTGATGAGGGTCTTCGGCGGCGACGAGGAGGGCGCGACGCTGGGCAACTACCAGCTCGAGAAGCTCTTGGGAGAGGGCGGGATGGGCGTCGTGCGCACGTGCGTCGAG
>CAZAIE010001187.1:0-2580 GCA_964485035.1 uncultured Myxococcaceae bacterium
CTCGTAGGTCGCGCCCAGGTAGCCCCAGCAGGAGAGCACCTCGCGGCAGCTGTCCGGGTGGACGTTGAAGACCGTCACCCCGCTGCGGCTCGCGCGGTCGAGCGGGTCGGCGTCGGCCTGCCCGACGAGCGCCGCGATGCGCGCGGCGTGGGCCATCCCGCAGAGGAAGAGCACCGGCCCGTCGCAGTCCCGGGCGAGGCGGGTGAGGCGCGCGGCCATCGCCGCCTCGCGACGTCGATCCTCCGGGCCCTCGGCGGTGGCGTGGGCGGAGGCCTGGACCGCCTCGAAGTAGCGCTGGTGGCCGATGCGCAGGATCGCATACGCGTCAGGCAGCGCATCAGCGTGATCCGGGTAGTCGTCGAGGTCCAGGTCCACGCAGTGGACGGGCAGCCCGTGCTCCAGGGCGAGCCGCGCGCCCTCGAAGAGCGGCTCGGTGGGCTCGACCAGGAAGTACACCGCCTGGTTGCGGGCATTGCGATACCGCACCCCGGAGATCTGCGGGAGGCGGCGCGTGGCCTGCAGCAGCGGCCGCTCGAGCGTGCGCGGCAGCTCCACCGCGACTGCCACCGGGCGCAGCCGGCGGAACGCCTCGACCACGAGCTGCGCCAGCTCGAGCTCGCCGTGCAGCACCGGCAGGACGTGGACGTTCCCCGCGACCAGCGTGTGGGCCTGGAAGTGCATGAGGGCTACTTCAGGTCCTTGAGGAACTTCAGCGCCTCTTCGCCCAGGGTCATCTTCACCGCGTTCTTCACGTAGGCCTTGGCCTCGGTGGCCTTGGCGGCGCGGGCGGTCTTGGCGGCGTAGCGGGCGATGTTGATGCCGTCGCGCACGGTGTAGGCGGCGTCCGAGTCGTGGGCCACCTGGAGGAAGCTGACGACGTACGCGAGGACGTGCTCCTCGAGGAAGGGGAGGTTCTCCTTGAGCACCGCCAGCTCGTCCTCGGCGTCCGGGAAGTCCAGGTAGATCTGCGGCATGAGCCGCGAGTGGATGTACTCGGGGATCTCGAAGGTGGAGGCGTCGTCGTTCATCGTCGCGCAGATGCGGAACTCGGGGCTGGCCTTCACCTTCACGCCCGCGACGATGGACTCCACGTAGCGCCGGTTGTCGAGCAGCGGCGCGAGCGAGGCCCAGCTCTTCTCGCTCATGCGGTTGCCCTCGTCGAGGATGCACACCCCGCCGCGGATCATCGCCGTGACCAGCGGGCTCGCGGTGTACTCGATGTTCCCGGAGGCGCCCACCACCGGGGTCACCAGCAGGTCCTCGGGGCGGGTGTCCATGGTCGCCTGGAAGATGTACGTCTCGCGGCCCAGGCGGCGCGCGGCGGCGTAGGCCAGCGTGGTCTTGCCCACGCCCGGCTTGCCGATGATGCGCGGGTTGAGCGGCAGGTCGCGCTCCTCGATGACGAACCAGGCGGCGAGGAGCTGGTCCATCACCTCCTCCTGGCCCACCCAGCGGATGTCGAGGACGTCGGGGTGCGAGAGGCGCAGCTGCACCCCGTCGACCACGACCCGCTCGACCCCCGCCGGCTCGCTGTTCTTGCCCTTCGCGGGCTTCTTCGCCCGCGGCTCCACGCTGTCGGTGTCTGCCATGTGAGGACGCTGCTCCTTCGACGAATCCCGGACACCGCGCGTGGCGGAGGGCCACACGGAGTCCGTGGGGGACGCATCGTTCAGCGAGTGACCGCGATTTTCAAGGTCCGCGCGAGCTGGGACAGGCGGGCCGAGGCGCCCTCGTCGGCCGCCTCCCCCACTGCGTAGGCCACGCGCGCCGCCCGGGCGGGGGCCTCGGCCTCGATGGGGTCCACGTCGTACCACTGGCCTGCGACCAGGACCTGTGGCCACTCGTGCACCCAGAACCGGGCCTCGGCGGCGACGAGGCCGACGACGCGGCGAGCGGGGAGCTTGCGCTGCGCGGCGAGGCTGAGGAAGAGCGCGGTGTGGGCGACGCAGGCGCCGCGCCCCTCCACGAGCACCCGCTCCGGCGAGCGCTCGAAGGGCCCGGGGCGCTTGTCGGGGATGGCCTCGTCGACCCTGGCCGTGAGCTCCTGCGCGAGCTTCCAGGCCTTGTCGGAGGCGGGTGGCTGCTGCTGCCGCCACTGGACGCGCGCGCCGTCGGCGGTGGGCTGGGCGGACTGCCCGACGCTCGCCGGGAGGGTCAGCGGCTTCGCCCCCGAGAGCACGAGCGTCAGCCGCGGCGCGACCTCCAACTCCGCGAGCCCGGTCGTAGCCACCGCGCCGCCGAGGACGTCGGGCGGACGCAGGCTCTCGGGCGGCTGGTTGGTCCACTCGAAGCGGACCTGCTGACCGGGGAGGACGAGCTGCTCGAGGCGGTCGTCGTGCATGCGCGCGGTGAAGGCCTCCTCGAACAGCGTGCCGGTGACCTCGTCGGCGGCGCGGACCCCGCACGCCGTGCCCACCTCGCCGGTGGTCTCGTCGAGGACGGGGAAGCAGGACCGGTCGGCCCCGAAGCGCGCGAAGACGAGCGACGACGGCAGGACCTCGAGGGGGGCCTGGGCGCTGCGCGTGCGGCCGGCCTGGACGATGCGCAGCTCGAGCGAGCCGCCCTCGACGCGCGCGCCCA
>CAZAIE010001188.1:0-2580 GCA_964485035.1 uncultured Myxococcaceae bacterium
CCTATCCGCGCCGCCGCCTCCAGCGCCCCCCCGCCTGCCGAGTCGACGGTGGTCTGCAGCTCCTCGCCTGCGGCCGCGAGCCCCAGCGGCTGGAGCAGCTCCAGCTTGGCCGCGACCTCGCGCATCGTCGCCGGGTCGTGCGCCACCTCGTGCGTCAGGAACCGCTCCGACGGTCCGCGTGCGTGGCCAATGCGCACCGGCGCCCCCGTGGCCCGCGTGAGCCAGAGCGAGGTGAAGCTGAACGCATGCCAGTGGCCCGCCTCGACCACCACGTCGTAGCGCTCGCGTCGCAGCGCGCGGACGAAGCCCCAGAACCGCGCCGGCGCCCTGAAGAAGTCCTTCTTGCGGAACGGGAGGATCCGGTCGGCGAGCCCCGCCACCAGCGCCTCCTTCCCGTCCGCCACCAGGAAGTCCACTCTGGCCCCGGGGAGCCCTTGGCGCAGCGCGCGCACCAGCGGGGTGGTGAGCAGCACGTTCCCCACCCGCGTGTCGGTGCGGACGACCAGGACCTTGCGGATGGGCTCGGGCAGGGCCGTCCGGCGAGGGCGCCGAAAGCAGAGGCGCACCAGCCCGAGCAGCAGGGCCCGCCCGAGCGTCTGCAGCCTCACCGGCCCCCTCGCGAGATGAGGCTGGTGAGCGAGGAGAAGACCCGCTCTACCTCCAGCGTCCTCATGCAGTCCTGCTGGCCCAGCGGACACTTGCGCGGGCCATGGAGATCGCACGGCTGACAGTCCAGCCCCACCCGTAGGGCCTGCGCGTGGTGCTCGAGGGTGTGGGCGCCGGGGTCGGTGGGCCCGAAGAGCAGCAGCGTCGGCGTCCCCAGCGCGCGCGCGGCGTGCGAGAGGCCGGTGTCGCCCCCCACCACGCCCTCGAGGATGCTGAGCATCGCCAGGCTCTCGAGCAGGTCGTTGCCCACCGCGTCGACCGGCCGGGCACGACGGACCGCCCCCAGCACCGCGTCGGCGAGGGGCCGCTCGGACGGCGCTCCGAAGAGCACCGGGCGCAGCCCCACCTCGTCCACCCGGTCGGCGAGCGCCGCGAACGACTCCGCCGGCCACCGCTTGGTGGCCCACGAAGACCCGATGATCAGCCCGACCGCGGGCGGACCCTCCAGCGCGAGCCGGGCGCGCACCACCTCCGACGGCGGGGGCACCAGCACGAGTTCGGTGGGCCCCTCGATGCCCAGCGCCCTCGCGAGGTCCATCGACTGTTGCACGAAGGGCTCGCGCTCCCGGACCACCACCTTCTGGGTGAAGAACCGCCGCTTGAGCGTCGCGTCGTTGCCCACGCGCACCGGGGCGCGCGTCATCCAGGCGAGCATGGCGCTGCGCAGCGAGGGGTGCGGCGCCAGCGCCAGGTCCTGCGGGCCCAGCAGCTTCGCCACCCGCTTGAGGCCGCGCAGGCCGCCGTCCGCGCCGTGCTTGTCGAAGGGCACCACCGCGTCGACGCCGGGGATGCACAGCGCCGCCGAGGCGTTCCGGGGACGGGTGACGAGCGTGAGCTTGGCGTTGGGCCAGGCCGCCTTGAGGACCTGCACCAGCGGCGAGGTGAAGATGACGTCGCCCAGGAACGCGGTCTGGATCACCGCGATGCGCCGGGGATCGATAGCCAGCGGCTCGACCACGGGGACTACCCCTCGAGCGGCTGGGCCTGCTCCAGCACCATCTGGGGGCAGCCGTCCACGACGCGGAAGACGAGCCTGCAGGCGCGGCAGACGATGCGGTCCTGCTCCTCCTGGAACTCGAGCTCGCCCTTGCACTTGGGGCAGGCGAGCGTCTCCTTCAGCAGCGGGCTCAACGGCATGATGCGCTCCAGGCTTCCCCGCAGGCGTCGCAGAGGGCGGGGATGATGGAACAGCCCCCGACGCCTTTCAACTCCATTTCCCCGCACGCGGCCGCACTCCGGTTTCAAGGTACGCTCTCGCCGGCCCCGGGTGCCGAGCCCCGGGCGCGCCTACGACCGGAGCCTCTCCTCCCATGCGCCTCCCCCTGCCAGCCCTGCTGCTCGTCCTTGTCCCGGCCGCGGCCCACGCCCGGCACAGCGTGTCGCTCGACGTGGGAGTGGGGCGCGCCGAGCAGCCCACCGGCTCGGACGCCACCTCCACGGCAGAGCCCAGCTACAACTTCTCGACGATCCTGGGGGGAAGCATCGAGGCGGTGGAGGACCAGCTGGCCATCGACCTGGGCCTGGGGCTGCTCAAGGACGAGGGGAGCACCCCCAGCTACAGCGGCTCCCTCGGCGTGGAGTTCACCCCCGACGACCACTGGTCGGTCGCGCTGGGAGGGACCTTCTCACCGCAGCGCAGCGCCGACTACGACGGCACTTCCACCCTCCTCATCCGGGCGACGGGCCGGACCGCCGAGGTCAACACCCACTACGCGACGCGGGACTGGAGCACCGGGCTGACCCTGACCGGCGGCTACGACTCCTTCGGCGACTCCAACCTCGAGTTCGCCGCGGACGTCTCGCTGGGGTGGAACCACTTCGCCATCGCCCAGGACGTCACCTACGGCCCGATAATCACCCGGCAGCTCGAGGCGCTGGGCCAGGACCCGACCCCCACCCTCGACGCCACCCTGA
>CAZAIE010001189.1:0-2578 GCA_964485035.1 uncultured Myxococcaceae bacterium
CGCTGGAGCCGGGTCGCGGTGGGCGGGGCATCGGGAGACGAGACCACGGACAGGACCATCGGCGGGGGAGCGGCGGCGAGGAAGGCGGCAATGAGCAACGGGCAGGGCATGGTTTGGTCCTCGGAATCAGAGCAGCTTGAGGGTGCCGGTCAGCGGGTCGATGGCAGAGGACTCCGCGGGGCCGATGGCGAGTGCAGTCGGGGTGGGGACGCCATGGAACTCGGTGGCGCCGAGGTCGATCACCAGGGCGCAGGGGAGCCCAGCGGCGACGGCCCGGTCGTGGAGTGCGCGGAGGTCTTCCTCGGAGGGGCAGCCCACGGCGATCTTGGTGAAGGAGCCATGGACCCACTCCACGGCCTCCGGCCAGAGCGGGACGTCGAGGTGGTCGAGAGGGCCCAGCGTCTTGCGGTCGAAGAAGACCTTCATGCTTGCGTGGGCGGCCTGGGCGGCCATCTTGCCCTTGCGCATGTTGAGGTCGGTCCTGAGGACGATGACCTGCTTGACCTGGGCCATGGTGCCTCCGAACGGGAGGGACGATGATGCACCCCAACAGGGCCGGGGAGAATGGCGAATCCCCGGACGGGCCCGCAGGCTCCAAGGAGCAGGAGGCGACGGCGATGCGCAAGGTCCTGCGAGTCCTGGGAAAGATGGCGCTGGGCGCGGCGGCGGGAGCGGTGGCGCTGGTGCTGTTCGGGCAGATCGTCGGGCTCTTCGCGGAGAGCTGCACCGTGGCGTGTGCGCCGGGGTTCAGTGCTCGGTTCGGGGCGCTGGCGGGAATGTTCGCGATCTTCGCGATTCGTCCGTACCAGCCGGGATGAGGCGGGGCCCGGGGCCAATCGATGTTTCGAGCCATCCGGCGTGGAGTGACGGGCTTTGGAGGGTGGAAGGGTCGTCCAGGTGACGTTTCGCGGAGAGGCCCTGGGGGCAGGACACACGGAGACCCTGGGGTCGAGAGGACATCCCGCGTTGGCGAGATTACCTAACGCCGATTAAGTAACTGCCTGTCTTCACCAGAGGTGCCCCCGCCCCATCGGAATGCGTGGTCGAGTGGGGGCCGAGGGCCGTCCTGGTCTGGATGGCGGGACGGGACCCTGAAAGACCCTTCCCCTTCGAAGCCGAGGCGAGCGGTGCGCGCAGGAGGTGGATGCTGCCGAACGCGAGGACCCGGAGTAGCGTGCGGACCCATGCGCGCGGCGAGTTCCCACGTCCTGCAGTCCCGGCGACGGCCCCGGATTCTCCGTGCCCAGCGCGGCATGTTGCACGGCCTGTCGCTGCTGGCGATCACCCTGGCATTCGTCGTGGTGATCGCTTGGCTGACGATGTCCGACTTCCCGGTGCGCTGCCTCTGTGCGGACGGCAAGGAGCGGGACGGCAAGCGCGGCGGCTTCGACTCGGCGAACAAGGCGTGCGCGCAGGTGTGCGCCGATCGCGGGGGTGGCAAGGCCATCCCCCTGGCCAAGCCGAAGGAAGGGAAGAAGCGCTGAGTGAGTCTTTGGATGGAAATGAGGGATGCCCGGGAAAGCCGATGAGGGATGCCCGGGAAAGCCGGCGACCGAGGTCGCGCCTGAGGTTACAAAGCCCGCCCTTCGGCGGGCTCCTGCTTCGGACGCAGCGAGCTGAAGGGGAAGCGCGCTCGACCGCGGTCGCTGGGAGTCCTACGACGCGAGGCCGTGGCAGCGCTTGTACTTCTTGCCGCTCCCGCACGGGCACCTGTCGTTGGCGCCGACCTCCTGGCGCACGGTGGGGAGCATGACCCCGGCCTTGCTCGCGGCGGCGATGGCGCGGGCGGAAGAGGCCTGCTTCATCGAGTCGGTGTAGCGGCGGAAGAAGTCCTGGGCGGCGGCCTTCTCGCCGAGCGCCTCGTGGACCGCGCCGGCCTTGAGGAGCACCACGGGATCCTCTCCGTGCTGGGCGAGCAGCGCGGCGATCTCGCGGCGGGCGTCGTCGCCGCGGCCGACCTGCGAGAGGATCTCGGCCCACTCGGCCTTGAGCGCCTTCTCGTCGCCGAGACCGGCGAAGGCCTCGGCGAGGTCCGCGGCCTCGCCGCGGTGGGCGGTCCCGAGCAGGGAAGCGGGCATCTCGAGCATCCAGCTCGCGAGGTCGCTGCCGGACTCCTTGCACACCCGCTGGAAGAACTCCCGATCGCCGCGTCCCTCGCGCACGCACCCGGCGAGGAGCTTGCGCGCCGCGGCGAGCCAGCGACCGGGACGGTCGGGGCTGACCTCGGCCTCCTCGAGCAGCTCGTCCACCTCGTCGGCGACGACCTCGGGGCAGCGCAGATCGGGGAGCAGCCGTCGCCAGAGTTCGCGGGCGCCGAGGGTGGCCAGGTCGCGCCACTTGCCCTGGGCGGTGCAGCGCCCGGCCCAGGCCTCGCCCAGGGCGGTGGGGGAGCCGGCGGCGCGGGCCTCGGCGCAGAAGGCCTCCGGGGTGACGGGCAGGCCGACCTTCGCGAGGGCAGCGAGCAGCTCCTCGGTGGAGAAGGCCCCGAAGCCGTCGTAGCGCCAGCCCAGGCCCTGCTCGCGCTGCTGGTCGGCCGAGGCGACGAGGCGGCGCTCGGTGTCGGACTGGGGGCCACGGT
>CAZAIE010001190.1:0-2571 GCA_964485035.1 uncultured Myxococcaceae bacterium
AGCCCCCGAGCCGGTCGTGCTCCCCGTGCCGCCTCCCGCCGTCCCCTCGGCGGGGCCGGTGCGGGCGAAGCGGGCCCGGCACACCCCGCCGTTCTTTTCGCTCCTCCTGCTGGCGTTGGCCACCGGAGGGATGGTGGTCGCGGCGCTGGTGGTGTGAGGGGGGACGGTCGGGCTCTCCTCGGTCCTCAAGCTCTCGCCGGAGCGCGCGCTCGCCGTGGCGGGGACGGTGGGGATGCTGCTGGCGCTGGGCGCCGGGTTCCTCGCCGCCGCGTCGGTCCGCAAGGTGGGCACGCTGGAGGTGCTGGTGGGCGGGGTGGTGTTCGCCGCCGCCAGCACGGTCCTCCTCGGGACCCGGCTCAACGACACCTTCGGGCTCTACAAGTCGCCGCTCTCGGACCTCGCCTACCTCGCACGGCTCCTGGGCCAGAACGCCCTCGGCGGCGTCGCGCTGGCGGCGGTGGGGCTCTGGGGCGCGACCTTCATCGGCGGCTCGCTGGGCTACCTGCTCGCCGGGAGCGGCCGGCTGGACCTGCGTTTCTCCTACGAGGCGTTCATCGCCCGCAGCCACCTGCACCTGCGCAAGGGCTCGGCCACGCGCATCATGACCACCATCACCGTGGCCGGCGTGGCGCTGGGCGTGTTCGCGCTGGTGGTGGTGCTCTCGGTGATGAGCGGGTTCGAGCTGGACCTGAAGCAGAAGATCATCGGAACCAACGCCCACGCGGTGGTGCTCAAGTACGGGAACGACTTCCGGGAGTTCGAGGAGGTCGCGACCAAGGTCCGGGCCGTCAGGGGCGTGACCGGGGCGACGCCGTTCATCCTCAACCAGGTGATGGTCGCCTCCGACCAGAACGTGGACGGCGCGATGATCAAGGGCATCGACGTCGGCTCGGTCGCCCAGGTCAGCAGCCTGCCCACCAACATCCGCGAGGGCTCGCTCGAGTGGCTCGCGCACCCCGAGAAGATCACCGCGCCTCCTGGCGGCGGACGGCTGCGCGTGCTCTCGCCCAGCGAGGAGGAGGCAGCGCCGCGCGTGGCCCCGCCCACCCCCGCGCCTTCCGCGCCGACGCTCACCGAGGACGACATCATCGCCCCGAAGAAGGCCGCGGCGCCCGAGGGCGTGATGCCCGGCATCATCATCGGCAAGGAGCTGTCGCACGCGCTGAAGGTAGTGGTGGGCGACCGCATCAACGTGGTCAGCCCGCTGGGCGGCGAGCTGGGCCCCACCGGGCCGATGCCCAAGAGCCGTCCCTTCAAGGTCGCCGGCATCTTCTTCACCGGCATGTACGAGTACGACGCGAAGTTCGCCTACATCGCCCTCTCCGAGGCGCAGACGTTCTTCAACCTGCCCGAGCAGGCGACCGGCCTCGAGCTGAAGACCGACGACATCGACAACACCCGCCAGATCATGAAGGCGGTGCTCTCTGCGCTGGACGGCTACCCCTACCGCGCCAAGGACTGGGGGGAGATGAACAAGAACCTCTTCTCCGCGCTGCGGCTGGAGAAGCTGGTGATGGCCGTGCTGCTGGGCCTGTTCGTGCTGGTGGCCTGCTTCGGCATCCTCTCCACGCTGATCATGATGGTGCTGGAGAAGGGCAAGGAGATCTCCATCCTCAAGTCGATGGGGGCCACCGACACCAGCGTGGCCAAGGTCTTCGTGCTCGAGGGGCTGATCATCGGGCTCATCGGCACGGCCATCGGGCTGGTGCTGGGCTTCGGCGCCTGCCTGCTCGTGGACTCGGGCATCATCCAGCTCGACGCCGAGGTCTATTACATCGACAAGCTGCCGGTGAAGATCGACGCGCTGCAGTTCGCGGTGGTCGCCTTCGTCGCCGTGCTGCTCAGCTACCTGGCCACCATCTACCCCGCGACGCGCGCGAGCCGGGTGGCCCCGGTGGACGGGCTGAGGAACGAGTAGCCATGGCGTTCTGCGAGATCGTCGACCTGCACAAGTCCTACTTCCTCGACGGCAAGCGCATCGACGTCCTCAAGGGCGTGGACCTGCAGCTGGCCGAGGGCGAGATGATCTCGCTGACCGGCGCCTCGGGGGTGGGGAAGAGCACTTTCCTCCACGTGCTGGGGACGCTGGACGCGGCCACGGGCGGCTCCATCCGCTTCGACGGCCGCGACGTGACGGCGATGGACGAGGGGGAGCTGGCCCGCTTCCGCAACGACCAGCTCGGGTTCGTCTTCCAGTTCCACTACCTGCTCCCCGAGTTCAGCGCGCTGGAGAACGTGATGATGCCCGCGCTGATCCAGCGGCAGTCCTACGGGATGGCGGCCCAGCGAGCGCGCGAGCTGCTCGCGATGGTGGGGCTCAAGGACCGCGAGGCCCACCGCCCCGGCGAGCTCTCGGGCGGCGAGCAGCAGCGCGTGGCCCTGGCCCGGGCGCTGGTGATGAAGCCCCGGCTGCTCCTGGCCGACGAGCCCACCGGAAACCTGGACCCCGCCACCGGCGACGGTATCCACCAGGTGTTGCGCGAGCTGAACCAGCGCCTGGGCATCGCCGCGGTGGTGGTGACCCACAACGAGCGGCTGGCGGCGACGATGCCGCGCCGGCTGCAACTGGTG
>CAZAIE010001191.1:0-2566 GCA_964485035.1 uncultured Myxococcaceae bacterium
ACCACCGCCCGCGGGCTCATTGAGCTGCCCACCGAGGACTGCGGCCCCTTCCCGAGCCCGGTGGCGGTCACTCCCGAAGACCTCGACGAGGCCCTCGAAGAAGCGCTGTTCCTCGACCAGGCCGAGGTCGGCCAGACCGAGCATGAGCGCTTCGAGCGCGCCGTGTCCCAGGTCGAGCGCCACGCCGACGACCGCGCCCGGATCCTGCGGCGCCAGCAGCGCAGCCTCAGGGAGCGCGTCCAGGCCGCCCGCGAGAAGCGCGACGGCGCCCTGGGCTCCGACGCCCGCCGCGCGGCCGACCAGACCCTCCAGCGCCTCGAAGCCGAGCTCCAGGAGCTCGACGGCCGGCTGGCCCGGCTCGAGGCCCGCGACGACGAGACCTACCAGCGCCTCTCGAAGGACCTCCACCGGCGCCGGTCCGCCCCCGCAGTGACCCGGAAGATCCTCGAAGCGGAGTTCGAACTCTCATGAGGGGAGAAGACGAAGTGACGCTCACGCTCCTCCACACCGCCGACTGGCACCTCGGCAAGCGGTTCACGGGCTTCGAGCAGGAGCCCGACCGCAACCGGCTCACCCGGGCCCGCCTCGAGGTCGTCGACAACATCCTCGACCTCGCCGCCCGCCACGCCGTGGACGCCATCCTCTGCGCCGGGGACGTCTTCGACGAGCCCCAGCCGGCGAGGACCTACTGGGAGGGCCTCGCCCAGCGGCTCACCCGCGCCGATCCCTCCCGGCCCATCTTCCTGCTCCCCGGCAACCACGACCCACTGCGGCGCGACTCGGTCTACGACCCCTCGCACCCATTCCGGGCGAGCCTGCCGCCGTTCGTGAAGGTCGTCGACACCCGCAACTTCACTGCGCCCCTCAAGGACGCCGTCCTCGTCGCCTCGCCCTGCACCTCGGCCGCCGGCCAGGAGGACCTCGCCCTGGCGCTGCCCGCCCGCGAGCCCGGCGACGACCGGTTGAGGGTGGGGATGGTCCACGGCTCGACCTTCGACCTCCCGCGCTACGAGGCCAACTTCCCCATCGCCCGCAACGCCGCGGTGCTCCGGGGCTTCGACTACCTCGCCATCGGCGACACCCACGCCTTCCGGGACGTCCAGCCCGACTCCCCGGTGCCCGTCGTCTACCCCGGCACCCCCGAGACCACCACCTTCGGGGAAACCGACACCGGTTACGTCGCCATCGTGCGCCTCACCCGCCGCGGCCGGCGCCCCCACGTCCTGCGCGAGCGCGTCGGCCGCTGGCGCTGGCGCGACGAGACCCTGCAGGACATGGCGTCCCTGCGCCGCCTCCACGAGTCCGCCTCTCCGCAGGACGTGCTCCGGCTGCGCCTGGACCTCGCGGTGACCATCCAGGAGCGCCACGAGGTCGAGCAGATCCTCGCCGAGCTCCGGGGCACCGAGGCCATCTCCCCCCGGGCCGGAGTGGTCGAGGTCGATACCCAGAACCTGCGCCTCGTCGCCGACGCCGTGGAGGGGGAGTTCCCCCACGACCTCCCCAGCACCCTCGCCCAGGCCGTCGCCCTCCTGCGCCAGCGCGCCGCCTCCCCGACCGAAGGGGAGCAGGCCAAGACCGCCCTGTACCACCTCTGGAAGATCGTCCACGGACGAGGGTGAACGCCATGCGACTCCTGCGACTCGCGGTGGAGCACTTCGGCTGCATCTCCAGGGCCGAGGTGCGATTCCAGGACGGCCTCAACGTCCTCTACGGCCCCAACGACCTGGGCAAGTCGAGCCTCGTCGAGGCCCTCCGGATGGCCCTGCTGTTGCCCCACACCTCCAGCGCCAGCGAGCCCCGCGTCTCCTGGTACTCCGCCGAGCTGCCCAAGGTCGTCGTCGAGTACCGGATCCCCGACGGGATCTACCGGGTCACCAAGCGGTTCGGTGCGACCGGCGGCAGCGCCCAGCTCGAGCACTCCCACGACGGCGTCCAGTTCGACCTCAAGGCCCGGGCCCGCGAAGTGGACGAGCAGCTCCGGGCCCACCTGTCCTGGGGAGTCCCTCCGCCGGGGAAGGGTGCGCCCCGAGGGCTCCCCGAGAGCTTCCTCGCCATGGCCCTGCTCTCCCGGCAGGGAGACGTCGACAACCTCCTCGCGAAGAGCCTCTCCGACGACCCCGACGACTCCGGACGCGTCCGCCTCTCGAAGGCCCTGCAGGCCCTCGCCCAGGACCCGCTCTTCAAGCGCGCCCTCCAGACCGCCCAGAAGCAGGTCGACCTCGTGTTCCAGGCCAACGGCAACCTGCGCCGCGGGACGACTCCGGTCACCACCCAGGCCGAGCACGTGACCCGAGCCCATCAGGAGGTCGAGCTCTGTGGCCAGGCCGTCAGCGCCGCCGCCCTGCGCGCCGAGGCCGTCAGGATCTCCCGTGAGCAGCTCCTCGCCCTGGAGGCCGAGCTCACCGAGCGCAAGAAGGCCTACGACGCCCTCACGGCCGCCCAGGCTGCGGTGAAGGAGCGCCAGCAGCGCACCGACGCCCTCGCCGAAGCCCGACGCGACCTCGAGGCTATCGACACCCGCCTTGCCGCCGTCGCCGACCTGGAAAGACAGGAGCTGCACGGCTCG
>CAZAIE010001192.1:0-2566 GCA_964485035.1 uncultured Myxococcaceae bacterium
ATCCAAGTCCCGCACCCCGCCCCAACCCGTGCGGCGCCTGAAGCGCCTGCCGCCCGCGGCCGAGCTCACTGCCCTGCCACCCGTGGCCCTCACGGCCATGGCGCAGGTCGCCGCGCAGGCCCGCTCGGGGACCGAGGCCATCCGCGGCCACCTCGCCATCGCGCAGGCGCTGGTGATGGCGCGCAGCGTCTTCGTCTCGATCTACGACTCCGAGAAGGACACGCTCGCGGTGGCCTCGGTCCGCGGCCGGACCTCGGCGGCTGTCACGGCGACGGCGCCAGGAAAGGGACCGGTGGGGCGCGCCTTCGCAGAGGACACCGTCACCGGCGACCTCGCCCACCTCGCGGTGCCGCTGAGCCTCGAGGGGCACCCCTTCGGCGTGCTCTCGGTCGTGGGGGCGAAGCAGGGCGCCACCCCGGAGCTGTGGCGCGCGTTCGGGGTGCACCTGATGGCCTGCATCACCACCGCGCAGGCCCGGGACGCGGCGGTGCGCCGCACCCGCGACCTGGAGACGGCGGTGGCCGGCCTGAAGAGCCTGGAGCGGGCCCGCGACGAGCTGTTGGGCAACGTCTCGCACGAGTTGAAGAGCCCGCTCACCACCATCAAGGCCTACCTGGCGCTGGCGCGGCAGGAGAAGCTGGGGCCGGTGGGCGAGCCGCTGCGCCAGGCCTTCGAGACCTGCGACCGCAACGCCGACCGGCTGCTGCGGCTCATCAACGACATGCTGCTCATGGCCCGTCTCCAGGGCGGGCAGATGACCCTCTCGGAGCGGCCCTTCGGCCTGAAGGCGCTGGCGCAGGAGGTGGCCGGCGCGCTCCAGCCGCTGGCCACGGCCATGGACGTCACCCTCCACTTCGACCGGGGCGGCGAGGTCTTCGTCAAGGGTGACCGCGACCGGGTCATGGAGGCGGTGGGCAACCTCCTCGAGAACGCCGTTCTCTACAACCGCAAGGGCGGCGAGGTGCGGGTGAGAGCCCGCGCCGAGGGAGGGGTCGCCTCGCTGGTGGTCGAGGACACCGGCCGGGGCATCTCCCCCGACGAGCTCCCCCACGTCTTCGACCGCTTCTACCGCGGGCGCTCGTCCGCGCACTCCGGTGGCTCGGGCCTCGGGCTCGCCATCGTGCGCCAGGTGGCGCAGCTGCACGGCGGGATGGCCTCGGTCACCAGCACCCTGGGCGAAGGCGCGCGGTTCCGCTTCACCCTCCCCCTCTTCGCCGGCGCGGTCGGCGCCGGGCCTCGGCCCAGCGAGCCCCGGGACGGCGCCATCCTCGTCGTGGAGGACGACCCCGACTGCCGCGAGGTGCTGGTGCAGGTCCTCTCCGCCGAGGGGCACGTGGTGGTGCCGGTGGCCGACGCCCCCTCGGCCCTGGCGGCGCTGGCGGCCTCCCGTCCCGCGCTGGTGCTGCTGGACCTGCGGCTGGGAGGCTGCGACGGGCGCGCCGTGCTGCAGCATGTGCGCCGCGACGAGCGCCTGGAGCACACCCCGGTGTTCGTCATCTCCGGGTCCGCCGACTCCGCCGCGGGGTTCCACTGGGAGGGCCCCGAGCGCATCGACGCCTTCTTCGAGAAGCCGCTCAACCTGCCCCGCCTGCTCGACCGGGTGCAGGAGGTGGTGCGGCCCGCCTCGCACGCCGCCACCTCCTGACGCGGCGCGTCCAATCCTCGAGACGCTTGGAACCCGCTTGGAACCACCGCGGCGGGAGTGTAGCGTCCGCTTGGCCCCATGGACGCCACGACCTCCGCCGAGAGCCGCCCCCTGCAGCCCCGCCGCTACCTGCTGCGGCGGGACTTCAAGCTCTTCGCACGCCGCTTCGCCCAGCGGTACTTCGACCCCATCCCCTTCCCCGAGGAGGGCGCGCGCCGGCTGGCGGCCCTGCACCAGCAGGGCGAGGTGGTGCACGTGATGCGCGCGGTGGGGGTGCTGAACTTCCTCTACTTGGCGTGGGCGCTGCTGCAGAACGGCCTGCCCGCGCTCCGGGCGGCCATCGGCCTCAAGTTCAGCTTCTGGAGCCCCTTCCGGCGCCTCTTCCGCAAGGGCAGCGCCGCCGACCGGCTCGACCGCGCCCTCGACCGCGGCTCCACGGCGCTGGTGTTCCTGCGACAGCCCTCCGGCTTGCTGGCGGGGACCCGCCCCGGCGACGAGGCGTTCCTGGCGCTCATCGGCCGCGCGCGCAAGGCGGTGCGGCCGCTCTACCTCGTGCCCGACCTCTTCCTCTGGCGGGCGCGCCCGCGCAACCTCAAGCCCAGCATCCGCGACCTGGTCTTCGGGGACCCGGAGACGCCGGGCCGGGTGCTCACCGCCTGGAGCTTCCTGCTCAACTACCGCACCGCCTTCTTCCGGGTGGGCGAGCCCATCGACCTCACCGCCTTCGTCCGGGCCAACGCGAAGGACTCGGACGCGGTGCTGGTGCGCAAGGTGCGCGGGGCCCTCGGCCAGCACCTGGCCCGCGAGACCCGGGCCATCGTCGGGCCGCCGCTCAAGGCCCCCGAGCGCATCATCGAGGAGACGCTGCGGGACCGGGCGCTGCGCGCCACCCTCGACCAGATCGCCGCCGACCAGGGGTTG
>CAZAIE010001193.1:0-2565 GCA_964485035.1 uncultured Myxococcaceae bacterium
GATCAAGAGGATCGAGCGCCACCTCCTCCTCGTGCGCGTCCACGGTCGGCAGCTCAAGGCCTGGCTCGCGAAGCGCCCGCGCGCCCTCCGCGGCATGCGCTACGAGGCCGCGAAGAAGCGCCTCCAGCGAGCCACGATCAAGGTCGAAAACCACTTGAGATCCGAGCGGTTGACCCTGTCGGAGCTGGCCAATTGTCCCCCGAAGCGACCACCGGGGCCTTAGTCCGGGTGAGGCCGGCGAACGGCCCATGGAGGTCGCGATGGAACGAAGGGATCGGCGCGAGGACTTCCAACTCGAGCGCATCCGCACCGACTGGGTGCGCCTGCCGGGTCTTTACCGGCGATTCGAGTTCGAGCGGGTGATCGAGGTCGGGCGCGCCTTCTACATCGAGGAGGCGGGCAAGGACGCCCAGGGCTGGACCGTGCACCGGGTCTTCTACCGCCCGGTGTGCATCGTGCCGCCCGACCCCGCGGATCCGAAGGGTGGCGCCGCCGCGATTGCCGGGAGGGCCGCATGAGCCGGGCCTCCACGAAGAGCCGCCTCCAGCAGGTGAAGGCGGACTGGCGCGCCAGCCACCTGTGCCTGCGGTGCGACCACCACCACGTCTGCCGCTTCGTCGCCGCGCTGGACCTGAACTTCGGCGTGGCCATCTCGCAGTGCAACGCCTTCCAGCCCGCTGCGCAGGAGGGGGAGGCGGCCGAGGGATGAGCGAGCGAATCGTCACCACCTACTCAATGTGGAACCTCTTCCGGAACTGCCGGAAGGCCGCGCACTGGCGCTACGTGCTCCACGTCGTCCCCCTGGAGAAGGACCGCAACCTCTCCTTCGGTTCGTTGATCCACGAGTGCCTCGAGCAGTGGCACCGCGACCGCGACCTCGGCCAGGTCCTCGACCGCATCGACCGCGCCTGCGCCAACCGCGGCCAGGACGAGGAGCAGCGCCGGGTCTGGCACCTCGCCACCGCGATGATGAAGGGCTACGCAGCGCGCTACTCCCAGGAGGACTTCGAGGTCGTCGCGCTCGAGAAGACCTTCGAGGGCGAGATCGTCAACCCCGAGACCGAGGCCAGCAGCCGCTCCTTCGTCCTCGCCGGGAAGGTCGACGGCATCGTCCGGCGCGGCGACGAGCACTTCCTCCTCGAGCACAAGACCGCGGCGGCGATCGACGCGAGCTACCTCGAGCGGCTCTGGACCGACTTCCAGATCACCCTCTACGCGCACTACGTCGAGCAGGCCCTCGGCATCCGGATCGCCGGCGTCCTCTACAACGTCTTGCTCAAGGCCCGCCTGCAGCAGGGCTCGGGCGAGACCGAGGCGGAGTTTGAGGCGCGCCGCGCGGAGCTCATCGCCAAGTCCAAGACCGGCAAGTCGAGCGCGAAGCGGCGCATGCCGGAGACCGACGAGGAGTTCCAGGAGCGCCTGGCCGCGAAGTTCGCCGAGCCGGGGAGCTTCCACCGCGAGGCACTCTACCTCTCCCGCGACCAGCTCACTGCGCTGCGCGCCGAGCTGTGGGAGCTGACGCAGGCCTTCCTCGACGCCCGCCGCCGCGACGTCTGGTACCAGAACACCTCGTTCTGCTTCCAGTACGGCAGGCCCTGCTCGTACTTCGCGCTCTGCCGCTCCGGCGGCGCCCAGAACGTCCTCGACAACTTCTACCGGCGTCAGGAGCCGAACGAGGAGCTGCGCGCCAGCTCCGTCGCGGCCGACGACGCCCCTGCCTTCTGACCCCGCCACACCGCCAAAGGAGAGCCGCATGCTGCCCACGCAGAAGACCCCGCCGAAGAAGTCCCTCGCCGACCTCACCGTCCTCGTCTACGGGCCGAGCAAGATCGGCAAGTCGACCTGGTGCTCCAACGCCGACGGCGCGCTGTTCCTGGCGACGGAGGCGGGCCTCAACAACCTCGAGGTCTTCCAGGCGCCCATCGGCAGCTGGGACGAGCTGCTCGCCGCCTGCAAGGAGATCGCGGAGGGCAAGCACCCCTACAAGACGGTGATCATCGACACCGTCGACAACGCCTACCGGATGTGCGCCGAGCACGTCTGCCAGAAGTTCAAGATCGAGCACGAGAGCGACCTGGGCTACGGCAAGGGCTACGCGCTCATCAACAACGAGTTCTACCGCGTCCTCAACAAGCTCTCGCTGCTGCCCTATGGGCTCTTCCTCGTCTCCCACTCGCAGGAGAAGGAGATCGAGACCCGCACCGGCAAGCTGACGCGCATCGTCCCGACGCTCCCGGAGAAGGCCCGGAAGATCGTCCTCGGGATGGTGGACATGATCCTGTTCTGCGACCTGGACATGGCCACCGGCGAGGACGGCAAGGCCCTGCAGCGCCGGGTCATCCGCACCAAGCCCCACGTCAACTACGAGGCCGGCGACCGCACCGGGCTGCTGCCCGACGTCATCGACCTCGACTTCGCCAAGTTCCTGCAGTCCTTCGCGGGGCAGAGGCCGGCGCCGGAGCCCCCGGTCGCGCAGCCCGCGGTGGCGGTCCCGGCCGCCGAGCAGAAGCCCCGCCCCGCGGCCGGGACCGCCACCGCGGGCTGCGCGACCGGGGGCTCCGGCGC
>CAZAIE010001194.1:0-2560 GCA_964485035.1 uncultured Myxococcaceae bacterium
GTTGAATTTCCCGCCCACCGCGTGTACCACTCGCACCGCTTGGCGCGCCCCGCCCTCCGCGGGCGCGAACCCTGCAGCAGGAGCACGAGACGACATGACGAGCCCCCGAGTCTGGACCATGGCCGACGCGCTGGAGACCTACGGCATCCCCAACTGGAGCTCCGGGTACTTCGGCATCAACGAGAAGGGCCATGTGGTCGTGCACCCCCAGGGGCCGCAGGGTGCCTCCGCGGACCTCAAGGAGCTCGTCGACGAGGTCATCCGCCGCGGCATCGACCTGCCCGTGCTGCTGCGCTTCACCGACATCCTCGCCAGCCGCATCACGCTGCTCAACGAGGCCTTCCTACGCGCCATCCAGGAGAACGGCTACAAGGGCGGCTACCGCGGCGTCTTCCCCATCAAGGTGAACCAGCACCGCTGGGTGGTGGAGGAGATCAACAAGATCGGCCGGCCGTTCCACTACGGCCTCGAGGCCGGCTCCAAGCCCGAGCTCATGGCGGTGATGGCCCTCCTCGAGGACGAGGAGGCGCTGATCATCTGCAACGGCTACAAGGACGAGGAGTACGTCGAGACCGCGCTCCTCGCCAACAAGCTCGGCCGCAACGTCATCCTGGTGGTCGAGAAGATCAGCGAGTTGCACCTCATCGCCGAGGTGGCCAAGAAGATGGGCGTGAAGCCCCGCATCGGCGTGCGCGTGAAGCTCTCCAGCCGCGGCGCGGGGCGCTGGGAGGCCTCGGGCGGCGACCGCTCGAAGTTCGGCCTCTTCGCCTCGGAGTGCATGGAGGCCATCGCCTACCTGCGCGAGCAGGGCCTGCTCGACTGCTTCGAGCTGATGCACTTCCACCTCGGCAGCCAGATCTCCAACATCCGGTCGATCAAGAACGGTCTGCGCGAGGCCTCCCGCTTCTTCGTCGAGCTGTGCAAGCAGGGCGCGACCCTCAAGTACATCGACGTCGGCGGCGGCATGGGCGTCGACTACGACGGCAGCCAGACCAACTTCTCCTGCTCGGTGAACTACACGCTGCAGGAGTACGCCAACGACGTCGTCTACGCGATCTACGAGCAGTGCGAGGCAGAGAAGGTGCCGCACCCGACCATCGTCTCCGAGTCGGGCCGCGCGGTGGTCGCGCACCACGCGGTGCTGGTGGTGGGCGTCCTGGGCACCAGCGAGTTCGAGGACAAGAAGGTCCCCGACTCGGTCCCCGCCGACGCCCCCTCGGTGCTCAAGAACCTGGTGGCGACCTACAAGGACCTCACCCGCAAGAACGTCATCGAGGCCTGGCACGACGCGCTCGAGTACAAGGAGGAGTGCCTCACGCTCTTCTCCCTGGGCCACCTCACGCTCGAGCAGCGCGTCGCGGCGGAGAACGTGTACTGGGCCCTGGTCCAGAAGATCCTGCGCATCTCCAAGGAGCTGGACGAGATGCCGGAGGAGCTGGAGCCGCTGGAGAAGCAGCTCTCGGACATCTACTTCTGCAACTTCTCGGTCTTCCAGTCGCTGCCCGACTCCTGGGCGGTGGACATGCTCTTCCCGGTCATGCCCATCCACCGGCTCAACGAGGAGCCGACCCACAAGGCGGTGCTCGGCGACATCACCTGCGACTCCGACGGCAAGATCGACCACTTCATCGACAAGCGCGACGTGAAGGACGTGCTCGAGCTGCACCCCTTCCAGAACGAGCCCTACTACCTGGGCATCTTCCTGGTCGGCGCCTACCAGGAGATCCTCGGCGACCTGCACAACCTGTTCGGCGACACGCACGCGGTGCAGGTGAAGATCCAGCCCACGGGCTACCAGATCGAGCACGTGGTGCCGGGCGACACGGTGGCCGAGGTGCTGCACCACGTGATGTTCGACCGCGAGGACCTGATGACCCGGCTGCGCCGCGCCTCGGAAGTGGCGCTGCGCGCGGGGCGCATCACGCTGGAGGAGTCGCGGTACCTGCTGCGGGCCTACGAGGAGGGCCTCAGCGGCTACACCTACCTCGAGCGCGAGACCTGAGCGAGGAGTCCCGCTTTTCCCGGGGGGGAGAAGAGACGCACCATGACGCAGTTCACCAACAAGTCGTTCTCCATCCCCTGCTCTTCCGGCACCACCTCCGAGGAGGAGCTCGCCCGCCGCTGGGAGGCCACCTTCGGCAAGAAGAAGGACAAGCAGGCCGAGGCGGACGAGGACCAGAAGGACGAGTCCGCGAAGAAGGAGCCCTAGCCGCATGCCCGCCCCCGGCCCGCAGAGCGACGTCCATGCCCGCCTGCTGGCCGACCTGGCCCGGGCCCGCGTGGTGCTCTGCTCGGCGTGCCTTCTGGGCTCTGCCTGCCGCTACGACGGTGCAGAGAAGGGCCAGGCCAAGGTGATGCGCGCCCTCGAGGGCAAGTGGGTCGTCCCGGTCTGTCCGGAGGTCGCGGGCGGGCTGCCCACGCCGAGGCCGGCGGCCGACCTGGCGGGCGGCGACGGCCACGCGGTGCTGGACGGCTCTGCCCGGGTGCTGCGCCAGGACGGGACCGACGTCACCGCGGAGTTCGTGGCAGGCGCCCGCCTGGCGCAGCACCCGGGCAGAGC
>CAZAIE010001195.1:0-2559 GCA_964485035.1 uncultured Myxococcaceae bacterium
CCAGCATCTCGTTCACGCCGCGGACGATCTCCGAGTACGCGCCCTGGAACTTCGTGGCATCGCCGCGCATCGCGAGCTTCCCTGCCTTCGCCGCGCCGATGAGCCGCTGCGTCTCCTCCGACATCGAACGGACGGTGTCCACGGCCTTCACGAAGTTCTTGGTGAGCACGTCCTCGGCCGACTTCGGCGCAAGCTTCACGGACAGGTCGCCGGCCGCCAGCGCCTCGGCGCCCTTCGCCACGTCCTGGATGTAGGCGAGCGTGTCCCGGAACGAGTCGGCCAGCATCCCCGTCTCGTCCTTGCTCCGGTGGGCGATCTCCTGGTCCACGTCGCCCTTCGCCAGCGCCTGCGCCACCTCCATCATCTTCTTCAGCGGAGCAGTGATCATCTTGGCGAGCACCAGCCCGAGTCCGAGGCAAGCGAGCGCAAGCACTCCGATGACGCCCCATGACGTGGACTTCGTGGCCTTGGCGTTCGCCAGGTTCTCGTTGGCGGTCTGCTTCCCGAGCTTCCCCTTGAGAGTCCGGTAGTCCTCGATCTTCTTGCGCGCGACCGTCTCCTTTTCCGCAGCACGATCGATGAGGAAGGCCACCGCCTCGTCCCGCTTGCCCGCGTTGAGCCTCTTCTCGATCTCGGCGTAGTCGGCATAGACGTTGCGGAGGTCGGCCTCGAGGGCCGCATGGAGCTTGCGCCCTTCATCCGAGAAGAGGGTCTTCTCCAGTTCCTTGAGCGTGGCGAGGGACTCGGTCTGGCGCTCCTCCACCTTCTTGAGGTCGTCGGCCATTCCTCGCGCATCGCGAGCAAAGAGAGCGTCGCGGATGTGCGAGCGGGCGCGCTGGGTCTGCATCGCCAGGTCGACCATCTCGCCGATGGGCACGGTGATCTTCTCGTAGGCCTTGGTGTTGGCGTCCGAGAGTTCTCCCAACCGGCCGGACACGAAAGCACCGAGGCCGATCATGACCAAGGCCACGAAAACGAACGCTCCGACGATCTTCGTGCCGATCTTCAGGTTCGACAGCATGCAATCCTCCCCACGCGTCGCCACGGGGACGACGCCTTCGTTGAACGAGAGTTGGTCCTGGAACGACTACGCCGCGGTCTGCGCGCCCTGCGTCGCCGCCTGGGCGACCTGCGCCGTCTCCTGCGCCGAGAGCACCCTCCCGATGTCCAGGAGGAAGATGACCCGCTTGTCCGCCTTGCCGACGCCCAGGATGAACTGGGTGTCGACGACCGCCGAGCCGAACGCCGGGCTCGGCTCGATGTTGTCGCTGCCGATGCTGAGCACCTCGAGCACCTCGTCCACGAGGATGCCCATGGTGATCTCCTGAGCGCCGACGGCGTACTGGACGACGATGATCACCGTCTGGTCGGTGGACTCGGTGCGCGGCATGCCGAACTTGAGCCGCAAGTCGACGACGGGGATGACACGCCCACGCAGGTTGATGACCCCGCGCATGAACTCTTGGGTGCGGGGCACGCGGGTGATCTCCATGAGCCGGATGATCTCGCGGACCTTCATGATCTCGAGGCCGTACTCCTCAGCCGCGAGCTTGAAGGTCATGTACTTTCCTGCTGCGGAGTGGGCCTTCGCCTCGACCTTTGCCGGCACTTCCATGCATGGCCCCCGTTTGTCTCGGAGTGAACACCGGGGCTGCCTTATGCAAGCGCCGCGCGCAAGGGAATGACCCGTCCCGACGAGCACTTAGAATTTTCCACCGTGGGTCAAATTGGCCACCGAGGTACTTCCGACCCCGGGCGCTCTGTCGTCCGTGTATCTTGGAGCGCCCGGCCGTTTTGCACGGCTGCATTCGTGAATCTCCTGAATTGCCCGCAGCTTCCCTGGTCAGGATTGCCGAAGCCCGCCTGGCAGGCTATGCAGCCAGCCCGCGAAGGAGACGTCCATGGAGAACCGCGTAGTTGAACTCGAGGTGAAGGTCGCCTACCTCGAACGGGCGCATGACGAACTGAGCGAGGTCGTGCGTGACCTCTTCGAGCAGGTTGCTGGGCTGAAGCGTCAGCTGGACACCGTCCGCGACCAATCGTCGGTGAGCAGCGAATCGCCCCGCAGCCTCGAGGACGACAAGCCTCCTCACTACTGAGGAGCGGGCGCTGTAGCCCGAGCCGGGCGCCGCCGCCGAGGCCAGCAGGCGTAGGCGAGGAACGGCAGGAAGATGAGCACCTCCTGCGCCAGGACCTGTCGGCCGTAGGCAGTGGTGAGCGCAGCGGGACCGATGGGGGCCACCATGATCGGCTGCCACGGCAGGAAGATGCGGGCGTCGCTGACCGGCCAGAGCAGCGCGACCCCCAACCCGCCGTCGGTGAGCGCATCCGTCAGCCCGTGGGCGACCAGCGTGAGGAAGGCGAGGAGCCCGACCCGGAGCGCCGGCAGCCCGAGGAAGCGCCCGGCCAGGGCGACCCCGAGCGAGAGCGCCAGCGCGACCCCGACCGAGTGGGTGGCGCCGCGATGGCCGAAGGTGGCCTCGTAGGGGACGCCGAGAGCGAACCCGATGGCGTCGAGGTCCGGGAGCATCGAGGTCGCGGAGAAGAGGACCAGGGCAC
>CAZAIE010001196.1:0-2559 GCA_964485035.1 uncultured Myxococcaceae bacterium
GGGCGCTCGTCGGCGAGGTTGCTCCCGGCGAGCCAGGCCCACTGCGCGCCGTCCCAGCGCCACAGGTCGCTCAGGAAGTTGGAGACCGTGTCGCACGTCGCCGAGTCGCAGCCGACGCCGCCGTACAGCCAAGCGGCTCCAGCAGAAGGAGCGAAGGCCGATGTGTCGCGCGCCCCCGGCCAGTTGGTCGCGGCGGGAACGCCCCGGGTGCCGTAGACCCCCCGCTGATCGGCCTGGGAGTGTCCGCCCACCCACGTCCACTGGCTCCCGTCCCAGCGCCACAGGTCCTCGAGGTCGGACCGGACGCCCGGGGCGTCGAGGCCGTAGCCCCCGAAGAGCGCCACCCCGTTCGCCTGCGGCCAGTACGCGCTCAGGTGACGCGCGCTGGGGAGGTTACCGGCCGCGGGGACGCCCACGCTGCCCCAGACGCCCGGCGCGTTCGCGGTCTTCGGCCCAGACACCCAGGTCCAAGCCGTCCCGTCCCAGCGCCAGAGGTCCTGCAGCAGGTTGGTGTTGGTGACGCAGGAAGACGCATCGCAGCCGGTCCCGCCGTAGACCCAGAACGCGCCGGACGCATCGACCCAGGCGACCGCGCCGTCCCTGCCACCGGGGACGTTCCCGCTCGCGGCCACTCCGCGCGTCCCGTGCACCCCCAGCGCATCGATGGCGCTCCCGCCCGCGACCCAGGTCCAGTTCGTCCCGTCGAAGCGCCAGAGGTCGTTCAGCTCCCCGTCCTTCGGGTTCGACGCCCCGCGGCCCCAGCCTCCGAACAGCCAGAGGTTCCCGCTCGCATCCTGGGCGGTCGCCGCCTGGCTGCGCGCGCCGGGGGCGTTGCCGGGCGCGGCGACCCCTCGGGTGCCATAGACGCCGTTCGCGTTCGGGCCCGTGTCCCCGGCCCACCAGGCCCACTGGGCTCCGTCCCACCGCCAGAGGTCGTTGAGCGCCTGGTTCTTGCATGTGGTGTTGGAGCAGCCCAGGCCGCCGAAGACCCAGATCTCGCCGCTGCGCGCCCACATCGTCACGTACTCCCGGCTGCCGGGACGGTTCGTCGCCGCGGGGACCCGCAGGCTCCCGTAGACCCCAGCCTGGTCGGCGACGTTGCCGCCCGCCATCCAGGTCCAGCTCGCCGGGGCGCGATAGGTCGTCAGCAGCACGCAGCTGCTCCAGTTGCCGGCCAGGTCCCGTGCCCGTCCGTGGATCGGGGTGTCGACGTCGGAGGGCAGCGTGACGGCCACCCCCGCGCCCTCGAAGGCCGCCTTCGTGCCACTGCCCACCGCGGCCGTGGCACACGCTGCGTCCCGGTGGAGCGCGACGCTCACGGTGTCGGAAGAGGAGGTCCCGACCACCTGGAAGCTGGGGCCCGTCGGCGGGGAGGGCTGCGTCTGGACGAAGACCGGCGGCGCCGGCGGGAGGTCGTCGTGGACGTAGGACGCCAGGAAGGTGCAGGCAGATTGCTGGGCGGCGGCGTTGCGCGCGACCGCGAAGATCGGCGTGGAGGAGTTCGCCTGGACCGTGGCTGAGACGCCCGCCCCCTCGAAGTCCGCCTTGGTCCCTGAGCCGATCTGGCGGGCGCAGCCTGCCGCGTCGAAGAGCAGCACGGTCGCCGTGTCGCTCGAACAGCGGCCCTTCACCCTCGGCGCCGCGACGCTGGAGGGGGAGGCGGGGTCGAGGCTCTCGAAGACCGGCGGCGCCACCGTGGTGCTCCCCGGGCAGGAGGGCGACGTCCCAGTGCAACTGGAGGAGGTCCCGCAGGGCGTGCCCGCGCCCTCCAGCAGATCGGCCGGGCACGCGGCGGTCACCCCGTCGCACGCCTCGTCGCGGTCGCACTCCTCGACGGCGACCCGGCACGGCGTCCCGCTGGCGACGAAGACCTTCGCTGGGCAGGTGGCCGCCGAGCCATCGCAGGTCGCCGCGAGCTCGCACGGCCCCGACGCCCCCGCGCACTCGGTCCCTCCGGGAACACGCACGTCGTCCGGGCAGCCCAGGGAGCTTCCGTCGCAGGTCTCCGCGGGGTCGCAGGGGCCGAGCCCGGCACGGCAGACCGTGGCGGGCCCGGCTCGCGCGTCCGCCGGGCAGGCCGGGCCGTCTCCGGAGCAGGTCTCCTGCGGGTCGCAAGGCCCCAGGGACTCGCGGCACACCTCGTCCTCGCGCCGGAACCCGTCGGACGGGCAGTCCACGCGAATCCCGTCACAAGCCTCGGGGGCGTCGCAGCGGTCCACCGCCAGCCTGCAGACCGTGGTCGCGTCCTCCTTGGCGTCGACGGGGCACTCCGTCAGGACCCCATCACAGACCTCCTCCCGGTCGCACGGGCCGGCCGAGGGGCGACAGGAGAGCCCAGCACCCTGAGGCTCCTGCCTGCACGCAGCGGCGCGGCACACCTGCGCGGAGCAGGGCCCCGGGGTTCCACATGCCTGGCCGTCGCAGTCAGGGTCGGCGCAGTCCGTGGCGCCATCGCAGTCCTCGTCGCTCCCGCCCTGGCAGAGCTCGGCCGCGCAGGCCACGCACGCCCCGTCCACGCAGCGGCCGCCGGGGCAGTCGGCGTCGGCGAGGCACCTCCAC
>CAZAIE010001197.1:0-2557 GCA_964485035.1 uncultured Myxococcaceae bacterium
TCACCGGGGAGATCCAAGGAACGGCCGCGCTGACTGCGGTCAGCGTGATCGTCGCAGGGGTCGTGGGCGCGGCGCTGGGGCCCAGCCTCCTCGACCGGCTCGGGGTCACGCCGCCCCGGGCGCGCGGACTTGCCATGGGCGCGGCGGCGCACGCGCTGGGGACGGCACGCATCGGGGAGGAGTCGGACGAGGCTCGCGCACACTCGTCGGTGGCGCTGGTGCTGTGCGGGGTGCTCACCGCGGTCACGGCACCGGTCGTCGCCAGGGTGCTCGAGGCGGTGTGGCCCTGGCCGTGAGCACCCCAGGGTGGTGAAGCCAGGGACTCACTGGCTCTTGGCTTTCCCGGGGTGTGGACTGGGTGGACCTGGGTGGACTGGATAGGAGAGTCGTGCGCTACCGCGCCTACTTCCAGTAGCGGATCCAGTCCACGCGCATCTCTCCCGGGTATTGCGCCGGGTCGGGGTCCTCGGGCCAGGTGCCGCCGATGGCGTAGTTCAGGATCACGTAGAAGCTGTCCTGGAAGGGGTGGAGCCCGTCGAGGTCCAGCGTGGTGTCGAAGGTGTGCAGCTTGACGCCGTCCACGAACCACTCGAGCTGTGTCGCGCTCCACACGATGGAGAAGACGTGGAAGTCGTCCGCCACCGGTGACGCGAGGGCCTTCTTGCCCCCGCTGCTGCCGTGCTTGCCGCTCTTCTGGTAGTGGGCGGTCCCGTAGACCGTCTTCGGATCCTGGGAGACGTACTCCATCACGTCGATCTCCCCGCCCGCGGGCCACCACGGGTTGTAGCTGGCCTTGTTCCACGGCAACAGCCAGAACGCCGGCCACGACCCCTTGGGCCTGGGCACGAGGATGCGCGCCTCGAGCTTGCCGTACTGGAAGGACTGCTTCTTCTCGGTGGTCAGCGAGGCCGAGGTGTAGTTCCCGCCACACGCGCTCTCGTGGATCCCGCGCAGCACCAGGTGCCCGCCCTCGAGGTACTGGTTCTTCGCGTCGGTGGTGTAGCACTGCTCTTCCTGGTTGCGGACCATCCCCGTCTCGTTGCCCCACACCGTCCGGTCGATCTCCGCGGCGTCGAACTCGTCCGACCAGACGAGCTTGCGACCCTCGCCGTCGTCGTCGCCGAGACGCGGGATGGCGGGGCCGGTGTCTGGAGCAGATGAAGCATCTGGACCTGCGGCCGCGGCATCGGCAGCGCTCGCGGCGTCCGGACGATCCGCGTCGGGGAGCGCCTCCTCTGCGTCGGAGGCACCCGCATCGGGAGCGCCAGCTCCACCCGAGTCGAGGCTGCCCACGTCGGGCGCTCCCGCCCCTGCGTCCGTCTCCACGGGCAGGCGCTCGACCTCGATCGTGCAGGACGCCATGAGCAGCAGCCCTGCCAGCCCCACGAGTCGAGTGCGCATGCGGCCTCCCGGACCCCGGATGCTGGTCCAGGTCGCGCCCGGGGTCCACCGTGCTGAAGGCCACTCAGACCAGCAGGTCGCCCCGAGAGATGGTCAGCGCCCTGCCGCCGAGGAACACGCGCTCGGCACGGACCTGCACCGTGAGCGCACCACCGCGCGCCGAGGCCTGGTACGCCCGGAGGTCGCTGCGCCCCAGCCGCTGCTCCCAGAACGGCCCGAGCGCGCAGTGCGCAGACCCGGTGACCGGGTCCTCGTCGATGCCCTCCTTCGGCGCGAAGAACCGCGAGACGAAGTCGAACTCGGTCGTGTCGCTCGCGGCAGTGACGATGACTCCCCGGGCCTCGAGCCGACGCATGGCCGCGAAGTCGGGACGCAACGCTCGCAGCGCCCCGGCAGCGCGCACGACGGCCAGCGCGTCCTCGGCCTGCGTCAGGCCAACAAACTCCAGCGAAGTCCCCAGCGCCTCGGCGAGCCCTTCGACCTTCGCTTCCTTCACCCCGCGCGCGGGGAGATCGAGACGGATCTCGCCAGTGCGCCACTCGGCGCACAGGCGCCCCGAGAGTGTGTCGAAGAGCGCAGGCTGCTCCCGCGCGAGCCGCCCGCTCTCCCAGAGCACGTGCGCCGCCGCGAGCGTCCCGTGGCCGCAGAGCGGCACCTCGACCTCCGGCGTGAACCAGCGCAGCGACCAGGAGTCCTGGGACGGGAGCAGGAAGGCCGTCTCCGAGAGCCGGAGCTCGGCGGCGACGTGCTGCATCCAGGAGGCCTCGCGCAGGGAATCGAGCAGGCAGACCGCGGCGGGGTTCCCTGCGAAGGGGCGCTCGGTGAACGAGTCGACGTGGAAGAGCGGCAGGGGCATGGTTCGTCCTCTCATCCGGCGAGGCAGTCGGGCTCGAGCGCCCGCTGCAGGGTCAGGGCCAGTCGGCGGACTCCCTCGGCGATCCGCAGGGGGTCCATGTTCGAGAAGTTCAGGCGCGCGGTGTTCTCGCCGCCGCCATTGGGGAAGAACGCACCCCCGGGGACGAAGGCCACCCCGACCTCCAGCGAGCGCTCCAGCAACGTGCGCGCAGAGAGCCCGGAGGGCAGCTGCAGCCAGAGGAACAGGCCTCCCTGCGGCCGCGTCCAGGTCACGCCGGAGGGCATTTCGCGCTCGAGCGCG
>CAZAIE010001198.1:0-2556 GCA_964485035.1 uncultured Myxococcaceae bacterium
GTTCTACCTGGTCACCGCGCTGGGGCTCGCGCTCTCCACCTTCGTCCTGGTGGCCGCCTTCGCGCACGACCCCTTCGCGCACGAGCTCCCGCCGCTCGACCCCGCCGACTGGGTGCTGCGCCAGCCCGCGACCCTGCGCTCGTGGTGCGCCGAGGGCACGAAGGAGGAGCCGACCGTCCTCCCCATCCCGGTCGCGAAGGGCACGGCTGTCGCGCCCATCTCCAATTCCGGGGACTGGGTCCAGGTGAAGCTCGCCGACGGGCAGATCGGCTGGCTGCACGAGGACGACTTCGCCGGCTCGCTGCGCACCGAGATCCGCGAGAACACCACGCTGCACCGGGGCGCCCGCTGGGACGCCGACCGCAAGGAGCAGGAGCCGGTCGCCGCGGGGACGAAGGGGACGATCCTGCGCTTCGGCAAGCAGTCCTCCGGCCGCATCGAGATGCCGCTCTGCCGGGTGAAGCTCGAAGACGGCCGCGAGGGGTGGGTCACGCGCTGGCAGTGCCGGTCGCTGTTCACCGTCCCGCTCCCGGGCTTCGGTGCCGGCTATCGGCGCATCCTCACCTTCGAGCAGTTCTCCGCGCGCATCGTGGGCCGCACCCGTGACGAGGTGGTCAAGGAGTTCGGTCCCGAGAGCTCGGCGTGGCGCCTGCCCGACGGCCGCTGGCGCAGCTACCACCAGTTCCTCATCTCGGTGCGCGAGGACGGGCACCGGCAGGGGCTCTTCCTGCAGTACGACGCCGCCGGGAAGGTGGGGTCGCTCACCGAGAAGGGGAAGGTGCGCACCCGCTTCTACGAGAAGCTCCCCGGCCTCGCCGCGCTGCGCGGCCTGGACCCGGCGCGCGTCTTCTCGGGGCAGCACTACTCCAAGGGCAGCGTGGTCGAGCGCAGCGCCTGGAAGCTCCTGGCGCAGGAGCGCTGGTGGGCCCGGGTGCTGGAGTTCCTGCGCGGCCTCGTGGTGATGCTGGGCGGGCTCGCGGTGGTCGCCTCCTGGCCGCGCCTGCTCGCGGCGCCACTCCTCTCCGGCCTGGTCGCCCTCCGCGTGCTCTCCAACGACACCGTGAAGTGGCTGGGCGAGGGGGTGCTCGCGGTGATGTTCTACGCCTTCTTCCTGGTGCTGGTGCTCACGCTGGACAGCCTCTTCAACCCGCTGGTGCTGCTCGTCCCGGGGTTCATGTTCTGGGCGTGGCGGCTGACCAAGACCATCACCTACCACCGCTGCCCCCACTGCCGGGCGGTCTACACCGCGCTGGATGCGGGCGCCCGCTACGCCGGGCAGGTGGAGATGCACACCTGGGACAAGTGGGAGCGCCACACCGGCACGACCGTCCGCGAGACCGCGACCGAGCGCATCACCACCCACCACTACGAGTCGCGCGATCGCGAGACCATCACCACCTACGACAAGTACCTGGACCAGCGCACCTGCGCCCGCTGCGGAGAGGCCTGGGAGGTGGAGCGCTTCGAGACGGCTGGCAGCGAGGTCATCCACCACTGACGAGCTCCGCGCCCTGGTAGGCTCCCCGCTTCGCGTTTCCAACGATCGGAGAGTCCGGTGTCCAAGCGCTATTTCGAGTTCGTCGAAGGGTCGTCCAGCAAGTTCTGGGAGGTCTGGGTCGAGGACGCCAAGGTCTTCACCCGCTACGGCAAGATCGGCGCGGCCGGGCAGATCACCGTGAAGGAGACCGCCTCTCCGGAGAAGGCCGTCGCCCTCCACGACAAGCTGGTGAAGGAGAAGACGGGCAAGGGGTACCAGGAGAAGACGGCCGGGCGCTCGCCGCCCGCGAAGTCCAAGGCCTCGCCCAAGCCTTCGCCCTCGGAAGACTTCCTCTCGGCGTGGAAGAGCCTCGCCGCTGCCGACGATCTCCCCGCCGCCCTCGAGGCGCACCTCGCGTTTCTCTGCGACGGCCCTGGGTGCCGCAAGGTGCTTCCGCGGCTCTGCGCCTGCGCGACCTCGGCCAAGGCCGGTCCGAAGACGCTCACCGTCACCTTCACGTCGCCCGAGGGCTCCGATCTCGCTGGCGAGGAGTGGACCCTCGAGGCCGCACCGCCGTTCACCGGTGCCTTCTCCGACGAGGTCCCGGCCTCGCACCGCCGCCTCTGCGAGCACCACAACGGCCTCTCCCTCGATGGCCCCGACGTGCCGCTGGCCTTCTTCGGGGTGAACAAGAAGGGAGTCGTCGCCGGCGGGGGCTTCGAGCCCGGCTACCTCGAGGAGAGCGACCCCGACGCGCTCGAGGAGATGACTGGCGCGGGTCCGCTCGTCGATCCCATCGGTCATCACCAGGACTTCGTCCTCTACAACTTCGCGAAGAAGAACCGGCAGGGTGAGCCCGCGCTGCAGTTCCTGTCCCATGAGGGTGGAGGTCTGGAGGCTCCGTACGACCCGGCGCTCGGAATCACCGGCGTCTTCCTCCGGATGCTGGCCGCCGACGTCCTCGGGGACGACACGCTGCTCGCCGTGGCCGAAGAGCCGGCTACGCCCGCCGCGAAGCCCGCTGCCTCGAAGGCAGCCGCCAAGGTCCTGGCGAAGATTCCTGCCGAGACCGTCTGGGA
>CAZAIE010001199.1:0-2554 GCA_964485035.1 uncultured Myxococcaceae bacterium
GTCCCAAGGCCCGCGCTCGCTGCAGCGCCGGCTCGCCGAGGAGGGCCGCTCGTTCCGCGGCTGCCTGGACCTGGTGCGGCAGCGGCTCGCGGTGCAGCTGCTCGAACGACCTGGGCTGAGCGTGGGCGAGGTCGCGGGAAGGCTGGGCTACTCGCAGCCCAGCCAGTTCACCCGCGCCTTCCGCCGCTGGCACGGGGTGAGTCCGCTGGCCTGGTGCGAGCAGCGTCGCGGACGGTAGCCGCCTGCGGACCGCCTCACGTCCGCGGGAAGAACGCCTGCATCAGCAGCCCGAAGCGCCAGGCCCAGGCGTCCTCGTCGTGCCCGCCGATGGGGTCCTCCCAGGTCAGCAGGTCCTGGCCCAGCGTGTAGCCGTAGCGCTGCTGGAGCAGGCGGGCCAGCTCGCGGCCCCGACGCGTCGCGCCCTCTTCGATGACGCGGTTGTGGTCGCCGCCGTCGCGCTTCAGGCCCCAGTCGAGCCAGAGCCGCGGGTGCTGCGCCGAGGAGAGGCCGCCGCGCGTGGCGCTGAGCAGGGACGAGCCCGCGAGCGACCCGCCCACGCTCCACGGCGTGTCCAGCCCGACCCAGAACGAGGACGAGAGGCAGCCCGCGTTGCCGAACTGCTCCGGGTAGCGCGCGGCCAGGTAGAAGGCCGCCAGGCCCCCGTGCGACGAGCCGACGATGGCCGTGCTGCGCGCCTCCGCCCGGGTGCGGTAGTTCGCGTCGATCCACGGCTTGACGTGCTGGGCGACGTGGCGCGCGTAGCCGTCGAGGCCACAGCACGAGTAGCCGAACATGAAGGAGGTGTGCGTGTACTCGCGGTTGCGATCGAGCGGCGCGATGGCCACCACGATCACGTCCTGGACCTTGCCCTGATCGCGGAGCGCGCTGAGGGTCTCGCCCACGCGCCAGGACTTGCCCACCGGGCTCTCGGAGGCGAAGAAGGCCGTCGGGCCGTCGTTCATGTAGACGACCGGGTAGCGACGGCCCGAGACCTCGTAGTCCCGGGGGACGAAGACCCGCACCTGGCGCGGGGTGTCGCTGGCGCCGGCGACCTGGAAGGCGTCGTAGGTGTGGAAGAAGCCCGCGCTGAAGTCCGCGTCGTGGAACCACGCGCGCTGGCCACCCTTGGTGAACTGGTTCGACGGCAGCGCGGCCTGGTCCAGGGTGTCGGTGGGCGCGTCATCCTCGACGAACCCTGCGCACCCCAGCCAGGCCACCGCGACGATCGACGACAGGAGACGGATCAGCATCGTGCACCCCTCGGTTGGAAGCTGACCAACCTAGGAGGTGCGCCCCTGCATCACACGCCAGCCGCTTGGCAGTTTGCGCCTCGCGCCGACTACTAGGACGTCGCGGCCGGAGTCTTCGGCTTGCGCCCGGGCTTCTTCTTCTTCGGCGGGGCGAGCTTGGCGACCAGGGCCTCGGCCTGCGCGGGCGGGACCAGCACCGCGATGAGCAGCTTGCGGTACTTCGGCTCGTTCAAGAACGGGCGACGGCCGCCGTCCTCGAAGGCCAGGCACACCCTGCTCGCGTTCTCTTCGACGATGATCCCGTGCCCCCACTCCGCATGGTTCGCGTGGCGGAAGACGACGGGCCTGCGCTCGACCTTTTGCATGCAACCCTCGTTTCGGACGGCAGGGTACCGGTTGCGCCACCCCTAGTGTAAGCGGGCTTTTGGGGTAGGTGCTGCGGGCCGGCCGGACCTCATGGCCCGTCCCAGAACCGGTAGCCCTCGCCGCGCACGGTCTCCAGGCGGCGTCCGGCAGCCCCCAGCTTCTCGCGCAGGTTCTTCACGTGGGAGTCGACCGTCCGCGGATCGACCTCGGAGTCGCCACCCCACGCGGCCTCCACCAGCGCCTCGCGCGACTGGACCCGGCCACGGCGAGAGAGCAGCAGTGCGAGGAGGCGGAACTCCAGCGTCGTGAGTCGCAGCTCGTCCGGCCCGGACCAGGCCCTGTGGGCGGCGAGGTCGAGGCGCACGGGGCCGGCCGCGAGCTGCTCGGGAGGCAGCGCGGGTTGCGCTGGCGCCTTCCTCCGCAGCGCGACGTCGATGCGCAGCAAGAGCTCGCGCACGCTGAACGGCTTGACCACGTAGTCCTCGGCGCCGAGCTCGAAGCCCAGCACTCGATCCACCTCGTCCCCCCGCGCGGTCAGCATGATCACCGGCACGGTGCGCGTGCCCGGCTGCCGCTTCAGGGTCAGGCACACCTCCTTGCCGGAGAGGTCGGGCAGCATCAGGTCCAGCAGCACCAGGTCCGGCTGGGCCTGCCGCGCGAGGCGCAGCCCCTCCAGCCCCCCGGAGGCGAGCAGCGGCTCGTGGCGGGACTGCCGCAGGTTGTAGGCCAGCGTGGAACGCCCCATGCGAATCAGCCTGATCTGCGGTCGGCTCGACCCCGCGGACCGGACGAGGCTCGAGGCCCTGCTGGCCGACCCCGGGCCCCACGCGCTGGAGCTCGCCGACCTCTCTGACCGCAAGGGGTGGGAGCACGCCCTGCGCACCGGGGACTGGGCCGTGGTCATCGCTTCAGAGGAGGAGAAGGACGCCGCGCTCGCG
>CAZAIE010001200.1:0-2552 GCA_964485035.1 uncultured Myxococcaceae bacterium
GGAGCTGGCGCGCGCGCTCCTCGCAGGCGGCGGCGCGGGCGGGGTCGGCGACGCGCTCCCGGCTGAGCTTCGCCAGGCGCTTCCACAGGGCGGCGCGCTCGGGGCCGGCCTCGGTGGCCCCCGCGGCGCCCTCCAGCGCGAAGGCCGCCTCCGAGAGGCGCCCCAGGGCCTCGCAGCGGTCCGCGAGCGCGACCAGCGCCACCGCGTCGCCGGGCTCCATGCGGGCGGCCATGCGCCACTCCTCCAGCGCCTGGTCCTCGTTGCCCATCGCCTCCAGGCAGTGCGCCAGCTCGTGGCGGGCCTGGCGGGCGGCCACCCCGCGCGGCTCGCGGGCCAGCCGGCGGCGCAGGAGCCGCACCAGGCCCTCGCGGTCGTTGGCCTGGCGCGCGAGCTCGATGAGCCGGCCCTCGGCCTCCACGTCCGCAGGGTTCTCGGCGAGCACCTCGGCCCAGGCCTCGCGGGCCCGGCGCTCCTCGCCCAGCGGCCACTCCAGCAGCCGCGCCAGGCGGCGCATCAGCGAGACCCGGCCGGTGCTCGCCCGCGGGAGCGCGAAGACCGAGCGCGCCAGCTGCTCGATGGTGGCGCGGTCGGCGCGGCACTCGGCCAGGCCCGCGAGCGCCCGGAGGTGCTGCGGCGAGAGCCCGAGCGCGGCCTGGAAGTCGGCGCCGGCGCGGTCGAGCCGCCTCGCCCCGAGGTGGACCTCGCCGCGCAGGAGCAGCGCCTCGACCCTCGCGCGCGGCTCGCGGGCGGCCTGCACCGCGGCGTCGAGCGCGGCCTGCACCGCGGCCGGGTCGGTGGAGGCGGAGAGGAGCCGGACCTGGGCGGCGAGGGCCGCCGGGTCGCCGGAGACGGAGACGATCTCCGCGTAGATCTCCGCGGCCCCGGCGCGGTCGGACATCTCGTCCTCGAGCACCTCGGCGAGGCGGGAGAGCAGCTCCGCGCGCACCACCGGGTTGGGCTCGCGCCGGGCCCGGTCGCGGTAGAGAGAGGCCAGCTCCACCCAGGCGCCGCGACCGATGAAGAACGACTCCAGCCGGGCCGCGAGGGCGGCGTCCTCGGGGTCGGCCTCTACGGCGGAGCGCAGCAGCGCCCCCGCCTCCTGGTGGGCGCCGCGGGCGAGGGCGGCCTCGGCGAGCAGCGCCAGCGTCTTGGCCTGGCCCTTCCCTGCCGTGCGACCGACCTCGGCGACGAAGGCGGCGGCCTCGGCCTCGCGGCGGGCGGCGCGCGAGGCCTCGGTGAGCTCGCGCAGCGAACGGTCCAGCCGCTCCCCAGCGACCTTCGCGGCCACCAGCGCCCGGGCCGAGAGCAACCGGGCCGAGAACACCGAGGCGTGCTCGCTCACCGCACGGGCGTGCTCCGCAGCGCGCTGGTAGGCCTCGGCGGCAGCGAGTGGGTCCGCCAGCCGCTCCTCCAAGAGCCGCGCACGCACCAGGGCGTTCCGGGCGGCGGAGCGCAGCCGGCCCCGGCGCAGCGAGGACTCCTCCAGCTCCGCGAGCTGCTGGGCGGCGAGGGCGAACGACTCCTCCTGCAGTGCGGTGACCACCAACATCCGCCGGGCGCGCACGTCCCGCGCGTCCTCCTGGACCGCCTTCTGGAGCAGCTCGCGGGCCTGCGCGGGGCGACCGCTGCGGCGGTAGAGGCGAGCCAGGCGCCGGCGGATCTCGGGGCGGTGCTGCTCGGAGGCGCGGGCCAGGGCCGCGTCCAGCGCCGTGGCCGCCGCCGCCTCCATCCCCGCCAGCCGCGCGAGTTGGGCCAGCTCCGCCGCGTAGGCCCCGTCGATCGACTGGCCCTCGGCGCCGCGCAGAAGCTCCGCGCACGCCCGGCCCACGGCCTTGTCCTTGAGCAGGCGCGCCGCGACGCGGCGATGGAAGGAGAGCGCGATGTTCGGGTCTGGGCTGGCGAGCTGCTCCTCGTCCAGCGCGGAGAGCTTCACCGTCTGCTCCCGCTCGGCCTCGTCGGGGACGTAGTTGGCCTGCGGGGCACGCTTGCGCGGCGGCTCGCCGGCAGGAGACAGGGTCTCCTTCTTTCCTGGGCGTTTCTCGCTCATGCGCGGCCGGCGAGTGTACCGTAGCGCCCCCCAGCGGGCCATCGAACGACACACCCCATGTCTGCTCCTCCGCTCAGCGTGCTGCTCCCCGCCCGGGACGCCTCCCGGTTCCTGCCCGAGACCCTGGCCTCGCTGCGGGCGCAGACCTTCGCCGACTTCGAGCTGGTGGCGGTCGACGACGGCTCGCGGGACGCAACCCGGGACCTGCTCGAGACCGCGGCCCGCGACGACCCGCGCCTGCGCATCGTGGATGGCCCTGGCCGGGGACTGGTCGCGGCGCTGGAAGTCGGTCTTGCGCACTGCCGGGCGCCGCTCCTTGCGCGCATGGACGCGGACGACGTCGCCCTCCCCCGCCGCTTCGAGAGGCAGGTGGCCGCCTTCGCCGCCGACCCGATGCTGGTGGCCCTCGGGAGCCAGGTGGAGCTCTTCCCGCGCGAGTCGCTGTCGCCCGGCCTGCTCGCGTACGAGGCGTGGCTCAACAGCCTGACGTCACCCGAGCGCGTGG
>CAZAIE010001201.1:0-2547 GCA_964485035.1 uncultured Myxococcaceae bacterium
ACCCCAGGTCGACGGCGAGGTGGGCGACCCCCAGCGCGAGGGCGATGAGCGCGCCGCGCTGGAGCAGCCAGGACGACGCGCGCGCCGGGAGCAGCGGAGCGCTCACTCCTTCGACTTGTCGCCGACGAACTGGTCCTGCTTCTCGGCAAAGAGCATGTTGAAGGTGGTCAGGGAGCCGTAGCACTTGGTGATGTACTGCTGCAGCTCGACCTTCTCGGTGTCGGTGAGCTTCGCGTGGAGGTTGATCTTCGACTCCAGCGTGCGGAGCCGGTCGCGCACCATGACCACCTTGTGGAACAGGGAGTCGATGGGCAGCTCGCGCGGCTGCAGCTCCGGGTTCGCGGGCTTGAGGATGATGGTCCCGCCCTCCCAGCGCGGCACCAGCCGGACCTCGCTGGTCTCCTCGAGGGCTTCACGCAGGATGGCCTTCAGCTCGTCACGGGTCATGTTCTCGAACTCCGGGAGGGGGACGTCGGGCTTGCGGATGACGGGAGCGACGCGGTGCTGGCGGGGCCCGCGCTCGGGCTCCACCGGCAGCGCGCGCGGCACAGGTGCGGCGCGGGGCAGGTACTTGTTGCAGGGCGGGGCACCGACCGGGAACATCCCGCGGTCGAGCATCACCCGGCACTCGCCCTTCCACTCGCCGGCCTCCTGCAGCACCACCTTGAAGAGGCGGCAGTTCCCGCAGATCTTCGCGGAGGGGTCGAGGGTGGGCCCAGCGGCTTCGCTGGGAGGCGCCGGTGCGGGAGCAGCAACAGTCGGCGGGTCTTGGGGAGGAACCGGGCCCGATGCTCCGGGTGCCGGGTCGGACGGACTGTCGGTCAAGGCGGGTGACCTCGCGTCAGCAGTTCGTGATCGGCCGCGGAGTATCGCAGATTCCGCGCACGGTCAGGAAGGCCGGCGAGAGGTCTTGTCGTCACCGAGGTCTATCCGCCTAGTCGAGCGCCTCGAGCACCTTCTCCACGTGGCCGGCGACCTTCACCTTGGGCCACACCTTCTGGACCTTCCCGTCGGCGCCAATGAGCACGGTGCTGCGCAGGACGCCCTCGGAGGTCTTCCCGTACAGCGTCTTCTTCCCCCATGCCCCGTAATCCTTGAGCATTTTCAGCTCCGGGTCGGAGAGGAGCGCGAAGGGCAGGTCGTGCTTCTCCTTGAACTTCTTGTGGGAATCGACCGAGTCCCGTGAGACTCCGACCACCACCGTGTCCTTCTCTTGGAAGCGGCTCGCGGCGTCGCGGAAGTCGCAGGCCTCCTGGGTGCAGCCGGGCGTTGCATCCCTCGGGTAGAAGTAGACGACGACGCGCTTGCCCGCGAGGTCCTTCAGGCGCACCTCGCGGCCCTGGTCGTCCAGCAACTTGAAGTCCGGAGCCTTCCTGCCAACCTCGATCGCCATGACGCTCTCCTGTGGAACCAGGATTCTCCCTGGAGAGATGCGCGCGATTCGCCTACGATTCGACCCGAAGTGAGCAACACCAAGGACTACGGCCGGTACACCCTCCTCAAGAAGCTCGCCACTGGCGGGATGGCGGAGGTGTTCCTCGCGCGGCAGAAGGGCCTGGAGGGCTTCGAGAAGCTCTGCGTCATCAAGCGCATCCTTCCGCACCTCGCCGACGACGCCGAGTTCGTGACCATGTTCCTGAACGAGGCGCGCATCGCCGCGCGCTTCAACCACCCGAACATCTGCACGATCTTCGACCTCGGCAAGGAGGAGGGCACCTACTTCATCGCCATGGAGTACATCCACGGCGAGGACCTCGGCCGCATCATGCGGCAGGCCTGGCACGCCGGGACCTGGCTCCCGGTCCCCATCACCCTGCGCATCATCGCCGGCGCCTGCGAGGGCCTGCACTACGCGCACTCGAAGACCGACGAGCGGGGCGTCCCGTTACGCGTGGTCCACCGCGACGTCTCCCCACAGAACGTGCTGGTGGCGTTCGAGGGCAACGCGAAGATCGTCGACTTCGGCATCGCGCGCGCCGCGGACCAGGTCTCGACCACGCGGTCCGGGTCCATCAAGGGCAAGTTCGCGTACATGTCGCCCGAGCAGGCCAGCGGCAAGGCGCTCGACCACCGCAGCGACCAGTTCGCCATCGGCCTCGTGCTCTACGAGTTGCTCACCGGCGTGCGCCCGCTCAAGCGCGAGAGCGACATCCTCACCCTGAAGGCCGCGGTGGACTGTGAGATCCCCCCGCCGTCGCAGGTCGCCGAGGTCCCGCCGACCTTCGACGCCATCGCCATGCGCGCCCTGGCCAAGATGCCGGAGGACCGCTACCCGGACACGCGCAGCTTCCAGCTCGCCATCGACAGCTTCATCACGCAGCAGGGCTGGACGGTCTCCGGCGCGCACGTCACGGAGTTCATGCAGCAGCTCTTCACCGACCGCCTGCAGCGCGAGGCGGAGACGGGGGAGCCCCAGGTCTCCGAGTCGCAGGTGAACGCCGTCCCCGCGAGCGGCAGCTTCCCCATGCCCAAGCGGATGCCCACGCGCCCAGAGTTCATGGTCGCTGGCGCCGACGGCCCGCCCCCGCTCAAGCCGCTGCCCATCAC
>CAZAIE010001202.1:0-2543 GCA_964485035.1 uncultured Myxococcaceae bacterium
ATGCCAGAGACGCCCGCAAGCCCGGCCCCGGAGCCCTCACCGACCGCCGCCTCGACGGAGGCGCTGCAGCTGTTCAGCGACGGCCAGGTCGACGAGGCCATCGCCCTGGCGCGACGGGGGTCGGCCTCCCTGGCGGGCAAGCTCCTCTCGTTCCAGCGGGAGGTCGCCGCGGCGCAGGGGGACCTCTCGTTCCAGGACGGCGCGGGCGCCATCCGCCACTTCGCCGCCGCCGTGGCGATCGACCAGGAGCTCACCCATGGCTGGTCCAAGCCGGGCGGACAGGCGCGCAACGAACTCACCCGCCTGCTGGTGATGGCCGCCGAGCGGGTGATGCCGCAGAACCCGGCGCAGGCAGAGGCGCTGCTGGAGAAGGCCCTGAAGTACGACCCGGGCCACGAGCGGGCGAAGGCGCTCCTGGAGACGGCGAGGGATCGCCGCTCCAGGACCGAGCGCCCCGCGCCGCCGGCAGCCAAGGACCCTCGCTCAGCGGGTGACGAGGCGTTCGGGGAGTAGCCCCGCTCACTTCCTGGGGAGGATCTCGGTCCAGTACCCGTCGGGATCGGCGATGAAGTAGATGCCCATCGCGGGGTTCTCGTAGCAGACGCAGCCCAGCTGCTTGTGCCGGCGGTGCGCAGCCGGGAAGTCGTCCGTGACCAGCGCCAGGTGAATCTCGTTGTCGCCGAGGTTGTAGGGCTCGGTGCGGTCGCGCATCCAGGTCAGCTCCAGCCGGTGCCCGGTCTCGCCGTCGCCCAGGTACACGATGATGAAGCTGCCGTCCGCCGGCGCGATGCGCCCGACCTCCTTCAGGTCCAGGGCCTCGGCGTAGAAGGCCAGGCTCTTCTGCAGGTCGAGGACGTTGATGTTGTTATGGGCGAAGGTGAACTTCATGGCCGTGCTCCAGTCGTCGAAGGGACCGCGGCAGCCTACCCCGGCGCGCCCGGTTTGCACCTCCCCGCCCTCCCGCGGGTCAGTCGACCTCGGCCTCACGCCGGCCTATCGTCGTTCGTCCCTCGCCCCGGAGCCGCCATGTCCCGCTGCGGCGAGCAGGAGGAACAGGGGGGCGCAGCGGCCCCTGCCGCCGCCCAGCCCCGCACCGTCGTCGACGCCGTCGAGCTCCAGGCCCAGGGCATCGCGCCCGGGGCGACCCGGGTGGGCGACGTCTTTTCGGGCCAGGGTGGGCGCAACGACGACGCCGACTGGAACGTGTCGCTGCAGCCGGGCTGCTACGTGCTCTCCGCCGCGGGCGGGCCTGGCGTCGAGCGGCTCTACCTCTCCTTCTTCGAGGGCAAGGAGCGGCTCGCCAAGGTCTCCTCCAAGACCCCGCTCGCGGCGCTGGTCCAGTGCGTGAAGAGCGCCGGGACCTTCCGCCTGCGCGCCACGCTCGACGAGGGCAAGGGCGACTTCGCCATGGCGGCCTACGCGCAGCCCGCCACGCCGGCCGCGCCCGACCTCGACCGGCTCGCGGAGGCGTACGGCGCCGCGCAGCACCCCACCCTGCTCCGCGCGCCCGAGCGCCTCGCGTTCACCCCCGGCGCCCGCGAGCAGGAGTGGCTCGCCCCGGTCCGCGAGGGCGTCTGCACCACCTTCGTCGGCGTGGCCGAGGCCTCGGCAAAGGAGATCTCGCTGGTGCTCCTGCACCCCAACGGCAAGGAGCAGGGGAAGACGAAGGACGCGGGCCAGGTGGTCGCGCTGGAGCACTGCGCGAAGCAGACCGGGACCTTCGTGCTGCGCGCAAGGCTCGGCTCCGCGGGAGCAGGTGCGGTCGCGCGGTTCGAGGCGCAGCCCTCCGCCGGCAGGCAGGGGCTCGAGCTCGCGGCGGACCGCCTCGGGAAGGTCTACGGCGCCGCGGCCGACGCCGTGCAGGTCCTGGTCGCGCAGGCGAAGGACGGCGAGGACTGCGACTGGAAGGTCCCGCTCGACGCCGGCTGCTTCCTGGTCTCCACGCTGCGCGGCCCCGAGGTGGAGAAGGTGGAGCTCACCCTCGCAGACGCGTCGGGACAGAAGACCAAGGCCACGGATGCGCGACCGGCGGTGCTCTGCACCACCGCCCCGGGCCTCGCCCGGGTCCGCGCGACCATCGACGACGGGAAGGGGCCGTTCGCGGTCGCGCTGCACCGGGTCGAGTCCGCGGCGGCGGTGCAGGCCTCACCGAAGCTGGACCTGCTCTGCGACGCCCACGCAACGGCGCTGGTCCCGGCCGGCGCCCGGGTCGACTCCTGGGACGTGCCCGCCGGGAAGCGGCCAGAGTGGGTCGTCTCCCTGCAGCCGGGGAGCTGCTACTCGTTCGTCGGCGTCGGACAAGACGTGAAGGAGCTGAAGCTCACGCTGCGCAGCGCCACCAACAAGGAGCAGGCGAAGAGCCGCGAGGACCGTGGTCGCGCGGCGCTCGACTTCTGCCCGAAGGACCCGGGGAGCTACAAGCTGGTCGCAGAGGTCGACGGGAAGGGAACCGCGGCGGTGGTGCGCTACGAGCGCGCCGCGCCCGCGCCCGCGCCCGTCGCCGCCGCGCCCGAGGCGGCCCGACCCGCGAGCCCCGGTTTCTC
>CAZAIE010001203.1:0-2542 GCA_964485035.1 uncultured Myxococcaceae bacterium
GGCGAACATCCAGGCGCTGTGGGGTTCCTCGAAGACCGACGTCTGGCTCGCGGCGGGCGACGGCTCCTGGCGGCTGCGCTCGACGGGATGGGAGTCCATGCAGACTGGGCACTGTGTGGCGCTGTGGGGCGGTGGCCCCGACAACGTTTGGCTGGCGAGTCCAAACCTCTTCCAGTCGCTGCAGCACTGGGATGGGACCTCCTGGTCTTCTATCGCCAACGCCAGAGCCGTCCTCGCCAGGGCGATAACCGGTTCTGGGTCCGACGTGCTGCTTGGGGTCTCGGACATGTTGAGTCGCGCGGAGACAATCGAGCGGTGGGATGGGACGTCTTGGACCACGGAATCCGTCGGGGACACCAACCCTCGGGCGCTCTGTGTGTCGCCGCGCGGCGAGATGTGGATGGTGGGCGGTGCGGTCGCTGCGGGCGACGTATTCCACGGCTACGAAAAGCGCATTCGGACTCCAGCGGCGATCCTCCACAAGCCGGCGCCGCGGTAGCGCCGATCGTCTGGTATCCCGGGCTACTTCCCCAAGAGCAGGGCGCGGAAGCGGGCGTCGCGAAGGAAGAGCCCGGCCCAGGCGAACACGCCGAGGACGATGGGCACCACGAACGGATCGCCGATGCGCACGTGCGTCGCGACCGCGCCGCCGAGGTATGCAGCGACGAGAATGGCTCCGAGATACCGGGTGCGAGGGATGGCGTAGAGCGCCGCGCAGAGCAGCTCGACCACGCCGATGGCGACGACCACGGAGAGCGGGTATCCGAAGGTCTTGAAGCCTTCCAGGACGGCGGCCTGCTGCGTGACCTTGCCGATGCCACTGCCGACGAGCGCGAGGAGCGTGAGGCTGGACAGAGCCCAGCCGGACCAGACCATCCATCGACGCGATGGGGCTGCTGTGGTGGTCGAACCCGCGACGGCGACGGTGGCGTTCATGAGTGAGTCCTCCAGACCGCCTTCCGATGCGGGAGCCTGGAGGATGTTGCACAGTCGCCAGGGCAGGCGAAGAGGAAGCCCCACATTCGAGGGCAGGCACCCTCTCCCCAGGGCGTCGCTTGCGACGCCCCGGCCGGGGAGAGGGCCCGCGCCTCTCTCTCCCCTGGAATCCCCCGCCGTTCCAAAGGGTTGGCCCCGGCGGACCCGTCCGCTACCATCCGCCCGTGAATGGCTCGACCCCTTGCAGTGTCCTTCCTGCAGGTGTTGCGAAACGGAGGCGGCGATGCGGACCCTCACGATCGTCCTGGCGCTGGTGACCCTGGGTGGGACTGCCTTCGCGGCCGAGAAGCGTCCTCACGTGGTCGACGACGCCTGCGCGAAGCAGACGGCGACCTGCGAGAAGTCCTGCGACGCCAAGGCGGGGATGGAGCGGCTGACCTGCAAGACCGACTGCCGGCTGGTGGAGACGCAGTGCCGCAACGGCAAGAAGCTGGATGCACCCGCCGCCGAGTCCGCTACTCCGTGACCTCCACGAAGAACGCTGACCCGGTCCAGGTGTAGACCAGCACCGGGTACTCGCCGGCCTGCAGCTTGACCTCGCCTCCGTGGACCACGAACGCGTAGGTGTCCGCCTGCAGGGTCTGCGCGAGCCGCGCCGTCACCTCGGCCGGGACGGCGCCAGTGCCCGCCAGTCCCTCGAACTTGCAGAAGATGGCCAGGTCCTCCCCGACGCGCTGCCCGGACTGCCTCAGGCTCAGCCAGACCGCGTCGGAGGAGGGGGCCCAGGTGGCGACGAAGGGCTGCGAGCGCGACACGAACACCGACTCCCAGTAGCTCTCGACGTAGGGCGTCAGGACCTCCAAGGCGCCGGGGAAGCGCAGCACGGCGCGGAAGCGGGGGACCTCGCGGCTGCCGGCCGAGACGAAGGTGAGCTCCTCGTCCGCCGCCCAACGCTGGCCGGAGACGCGGACCGAGTCGTAGGACCCGTCCTCGTTGGCGGTCAGCGTCAGCGAAGAAGCAGCTCCGACCACGTTCACGCTCCCGGCGAAGGCGTACTGCAGCGCGCCCGCATCGGGGACGCCGCCATCGGGTTCGGCGACGGGCCGGCAGTCGGTCACGGTGCACGGTCCGTGGGTGGTGGTCGCGCAGCGTCCCGAGGTCCCCGCCTGGACCGTGTCGAACATCGCGTTGGAGGCCTGGTACTGGCCCATCGTGTACGTGAGCGCGACCAGGGTCAGCGGTGAGCGGGGCGTCGCGTCCGGGCCCGGCTCGGCGGCATCGGCGCCGGGCTGCGCAGCGTCCGGTCCAGGCTCGGCGGCGTCCGCGCCTGGCTCTGCGGCATCGAAGGCGGCAGCCGCGGCGTCGGAGACAAGGCCTGCGTCCGGACCCGGAGGGGGCGGACCGCCATCCACGCGCTGGGGGCCGTCATCGCAGGCGGCGCAGAGTGAGAGGAGCAGCGCAACGGCCAGGCGACGGGAGTTCATGGAGTCTCGCTGACGGGATGGGACGGTGGTTCCTGAAGCCTCGGGCGCGAAGTCTGGAGCCGCCGGCAGACCTGCTGGCTCTTCTTCCCCCCCCCCAGGCCGGCCTTACCCTCCCTCGCGCG
>CAZAIE010001204.1:0-2541 GCA_964485035.1 uncultured Myxococcaceae bacterium
GTCCGCGAGCGCCACCGCCTTCGGCGCCGCGCCGGTGGCGCTCGCGGACCTCGACGGCGACGGCAGCCTGGACGCGGTCACGGTCAACGGCACCGCCAACACGGTGAGCGTGCTCTTGGGCAACGGCGACGGGACCTTCAAGGCCAAGGTCGACTACCCCGCCGGGGTCCCCTCCGGCCTCGCGGTCGCGGACTTCGACGGCGACGGCAAGCCCGACCTCGCGGTGGCCAACCCCGTTGGGTCCCGGGTGAGCGTGCTGCGGGGCAACGGGGACGGCACCTTCCAGGCCCGGGCGACCTATGCCACCGGCAACGGCCCGCGGTCGGTGGCCGTCGCCGACTTCGACGGCAACGGGACCCTCGACCTGGCCACGGCGAACAACACCGACAACACGGTGAGCGTGCTGCTGGGGAACGGCTCCGGCTTCCAGGCGCCGGTGAGCACCGCCGTGGGGACTGCGCCCACCGAGGCGCTCGCTGGCGACTTCGACCTCGACGGCCGGCCCGACCTCGCCGTCGCGGCCACGACCGCCACGGCACTGGTCTACCGCGGGCAGGGCGACGGGACCTTCGTCGCGAACAACAGCGCCAACTCTGTGGCCCAATTTGCCTCCACGTCGCTGATCGTCGCCGACGTGGAGTCCGACGGAGCTCCCGACCTCATCGCCATCAAGCCGAACAACGATCTCATCGTGTTCGCGAACACCCACTTCGGGAAGTTCGTGCTGCAGTTCCCCTTCCTCCCGACAGGCTCCCCGTTGCCCGCCCGCGCGGCCGCAGACCTCAACGGGGACGGCAAGCCGGACCTGGTAGTGCCCAACCAGGTGGCCAACACCGTGAACGTGTGGTGGGGGGGCGGCGACGGGACCTTCACCGACCAGAAGAGGGCCTTTCCGACCGGTGTCGGTCCCTGCGGCGGCTCCTGCGGACGGCGTGCGCCTTCGGCCACCCCTTCGGCGAGGAGGACCTCGCGCGGGTCGCCGAAGGCTCGTGGGGCTCAGCGGACACTTCGGGCTGACAAGGGAAGGCGCCTTGTTTGTCCTTGGCGCAGGGTCGAGGTTCGTTCCTTCGGGCGGGGGGCTTCGTCGTGATCCAGGCCGGGTTCGAGGGCAGCGGCCGCCACGCGGGGCAAAGGGTCAGGGAGAGGCACTGGCGCGCGGCGCTGGGTTGACCTTTGCGACGTACCAAACGGGGTTCGAGTGGATCAGCTCGACCTGCGGGGAGTGATGCAGCCGGTTGATGAAGGTTCGGTACTCGGGCTGCTTCTCACACACGACGTACGAGGCCCCGAAGCGCTCCTTCAGGACGCGCGCAGGGTCGGGAGGAGGATCGTGCGTGAGGGCGAACCACTCCTGGTAGCGCTGCGGGTCCTCGAACCAGAAGAGCACCGGATCCAGCGCGACCATGAACTTGCGCTCGGGGAGCGCGAGCAGCAGGTCGCCCGTCAGCACCCATCCGCAGGTGAAGACCTGGGCCCCCTCGGGAATCTGCTCACGCAGGGGGATGCTCATGAACTCGGGGATGTCCGGGATGCGTTTGGCATGGAGGAGCAGCACAGGGCCGTTGCCGAAGAGGCCGGTGAAACCCATCGCCACCGCGAGCGCCAGGGCGGCAGGTTGTGGTACCCGAATCTCCCGCGCCGACAAGGCGGCGGCCGCCGCCGAAAACGGGGCGAAGTACTCCACGAACCGCTGCGACAGCCCGGTCATGACCCCGAAGGCAGCGGCCGCGAGGGCGAATGCGAGCGGAAGCGCGTCCTGGTGCCGGTGTCGCCACCCGACCCAACAGGCCACCGCTGTCAGGAGCGCTGGGAGCGACATGTGGCGGAGGGCGCCGTCGAGAGGGAAGGGCAGGAACTCGCGACCCTGCTCGAAGCCTCCGGTTTGAGACCAGGCGATCCTGAGGACGTCGAAGTTCTGCACCTTGAAGAAGACGAGGATCTCGGGAAAGTTCGGGTGGAGCATCAACCCGAACAGCGTGCTTCCCCCTGCGACGAGCAGGGGCCTTCCGGAGAGGCCCTTGCCTGCCATCCATTGGGCGCCTTCCACCAGAACGACGAGGACCAACGCAGTGTGGAACGCGGTGTAGCTCAGTGGATACAGGGCACACGCCACTGCGAGGTAGGCCCATCTCCTCCGGCTCGCCGCCCAGGTAACGAGCAGCGCCAACGCGATCGACCCGAGGTGGGGGCGAAGCAGCGAGAAGCGAAGGAGGAAGTACCCCGAAGACGCCAACGCCACGAGCGCCCACATCCCTGCGCGTGGAGTGCGCTCGGCGCGGAGGATCAGGAAGAGGACCCAGAGGACCAGACTGCCAAAAAGCGTCCCCCCGATCTTGGCGGCGAAACTGGCGTCCAGGTCGGCGAACGGCACCAGGGCGAGGTGAAACAGGAACTCCTTGTCCGCGTAGTGCTCGGCCAGCCAGCTGAAGGGCGTCCACGGAAAGGCGTGGAGTATGCCGTGGGTGCGGATGAGGCGTGCGACGGCGAGGTGATAATTCGTGTCCGCATCGTACGGGACTGGGGAGATGTACTGCACAAGAC
>CAZAIE010001205.1:0-2530 GCA_964485035.1 uncultured Myxococcaceae bacterium
GAAGAAGCCGGTGCCCACCTTGTGGTCGTAGGGGCCGAAGCAGCCGGTGGGCAGCAGCGTCACCGCGTCCACGCCCTCGCGGACCGCGGCCTGCACCTCGGCCTCGAGGGCCAGCTTGATGGCGAAGTAGGTGCTGCCCTCGGGGGCCTGGTGCGGCACCCCGTCGTCCTCATGGGCCGGGCGATCCTCGCGGGGCGGGGCCACGGTGACCACGGAGCCGGTGTAGACCAGGCGCTTGCCGGTGGCCTTCACCGCCTGCAGCACCGCGCGCAGGTCCTTCACCGCCTCGGCGACCTGGGCCTCGGTGTCCAGCGAGAGCCGGGGGTAGCGGCCGGCGGTGAAGTAGACCGTGTCGCAGCCATCGATGGCCGCGGCGATGCTCGCCGGGTCGTCGAGGTCGATGGAGCGCAGCGGGACCTTGAGCCGGCGCAGGAAGATCGTGTTGCTGGACTTGCGCCGCGTGGCGACGACCTCGTGGCCGGCCGCCTTGAGCGCCTCGATGACATTGAGACCGATGAACCCGGTCCCGCCGATGACGACTGCCTTCAAGCGAGCTTGCCCTCCGTGTAGGCGCGGCGCAGCTCGGCGCGGCGGGTCCGGTCCAGCGTCCCGAGCGTGCCCGGGGCCACGAAGACCAGCTTGTCCGCGCGGATGGCGATCTTCGCCAGCAGCTCCGCGTTCAGGTCGATGCCCAGCTGCTTCTTCGCCGCCTCGTCCAGCGGGGCGTGCTCGGCGAGGAGCACCAGGTCCTCGGTGCCCTCGGTGAGGTTGGGCACCGCGAAGGCCATCGTCGGGCCGAGCGTCTTGAAGCCGGAGAGCTGGCCCTCGACGTCGCTGGGGTAGTAGTTGCGCCCCATCTTGATGACCATGTCCTTCTGCCGGCCGCTGAGCATCAGGCGGCCGTCGGCGATGAAGCCCTCGTCGCCGGTGTGCAGCCACCCGTTGGCGTCGATGGCGCGCTTCGTGGCCGCCTCGTCCAGGTGGTAGCGGGCCATGACGCAGGGGCCGCGGACCACGATCTCGCCGAGGGTGCGCTCAGGGAGCACGTTGCCCTGCGCGTCGAGGATGGCCAGCTCCTGGCCTGCCAGCGGACCGCCCAGGGAGACGATGGGGGCCCCGGCGAGTTCCGGGAGGCTGTCGGTCTGGTACGCGCTCTCGAGCTCGGGGCACGCCGTGGCCAGCGTGTTCTCGGCGAGGCCGTAGACCGGGCACATCGCCTTGCGGTCGAAGCCGACGGCCTTGAACTTCTCGCAGAAGGCCTCGACGGTCGAAGGGTGGACCGTCTCCGCGCCATTGAGCGCGAGGCGCCAGGAGGACAGGTCCATGTCCTTGAGGTGGCGCTCCTGGACCCGCTTCACGCAGAGCTGGTAGCCGGCGTTGGGAGCCGCGGCCAGCGTCACCTTGTACTGGGTGATGTTCTTGAGCCAGAGGTACGGGTGCATCAGGAACGTCTGCGGCGGCATCACGTGCAGCGGGCAGCGCCAGTAGAGGCTGGTGAAGAGCCCGCCGATGAGCCCCATGTCGTGGACCAGCGGCACCCACGTCAGCGCGACGTCGTCCTTGGTCAGCTTGAGCGCCGTGCCCAGGCCATAGACGTTCGCGAGGACGGAGCCGTGCGTGAGGACGGCGCCGGTCGGTGCGCGGACCCGGCCCGAGGCGTACTGGATGAGGGCGATGTCCTCCGGCTTCAACCGCGGGAACTCAGGGCCGGATCCCGGATCGGTGACCTGCGCCGGGGTAGCCACCTGGGCGCCCACGCTCGCGACGAGCTGCTTCGCGGGCGCCTCGAGGTGCGGCGTCGTGAGGAAGAGCTGGGGCTTCGCGCTCGCGACGATGGGCGCGAGGCTCAGGACGTAGGGCTCGTGGTTGCCCAGCGCCAGTGGGAAGGCGAACGGGACCGGCACCGCGCCCAGCATCTGGATGCCGAAGAACGCGAAGAGGAAGTCCTCGCTCGTGGGTAGCAGCAGGCCGACGCGGGTGCCGGGGCCGACGTCACGGGTGCGCAGCCAGCGGGCCCAGCGCTCGGAGCCGTCGAGGACCTGCTTGAAGGTCAGCTCGTTGGGCTTGTTCGCCGGGTCGAGGAGGTTGAGGTACATCGCGTCGGGACACTCGGCCGCGGCGCGGCGCAGGACGTCCACGAGGCTGGCGGCACCGGGCTCACAGGCGACGGCGCTCTTGAGGTGGGCGGGTCTTGGTTCCATGTGTCTCGACGTTGTTTCCGGCGTGTAAAAGGCCCGGTAGCCCTTTGAAGGACGCGCAGATTAGCCACAAGCCGGGTCGAACGTCACGCGTCAGTTTGCATCCCCCGTTCGCGCGAGACCTACATCCCCAATAACTCAAAGAAATTCGGCAATTGTCGTTCTGGTTGCGGTGCAGCATTCGACCGGTATCCCACACCGGAGACCCATCCTTGGACGGTTCTGAAGCCGTCGGGTGACTCAGCACTGCGTGACTTGGCCGGCGTGCAGAATCGAGCGTTGAAAAGGAAAGCCAAGCCTGCTTTTGTCGGCCGCGTCACGAACCTTTGAGG
>CAZAIE010001206.1:0-2529 GCA_964485035.1 uncultured Myxococcaceae bacterium
CCTCGAGGACGCGCAGGGGACGCTCGCGCACCTGCGGCCGGTCGCGCAGCTGCTCGCGGCCCCGGGCCGGCTCGCGGGAGGCGCGCTGGGCCTGCTGGAGCTGGTGCGGGAGCGGCTCGCCGCGCTCGGGGGCACGCTGCTGGGCGACGAGAAGGAGCCCGCGGAGATCGAGGAGCTCACCTTCGAGGGCCGCCGCTTCGCCGGCGTCAAGCTGGTGGGGAACTCCCACGTCTACCGGGCCGACTGCCTGGTGGTGGCCACCGACGTCTCCGCGCTCGCGGGCCTCATCCCCCCCAAGGCCAAGAAGCGCTTCCTCACCGACCTGCTCGAGTCGGTGCGCGTGCGTCGCCACCTGTTCACCCTGAACCTGGTGGTGAAGGAGCAGGGCCTGCCGCTCGGCCTCGGCGACTTCGCGCTGGTGCACCCCGGCGACGAGACGCATGGCCCGGTCCTCCTCGAGGTCCTCCCCGCAGTGAAGGCGGGCAAGGAGGTCCCGGGCGAGAGGGTGCTGTGCGCCAGCGCCTTCGTCCCCCACGCCGAGCACAGCAACGCCGACGAGCGGCTCCAGGTCGTCGGCCGGCGGCTCGAGGCGGTGGTGCTGGGCATCGCGCCGTTCCTCGACGGCCACGTCGTCCTGCGCTCGCAGCCCTACCGCGAGGCGCGCAACCTGAAGGGCACGCCGCTGCACTTCCACCCGCTCCTGGAGGTGGACGCGCCACAGGTGCTGGGCGTCGCCGGGCTGCCGCACCGCACGCCCTGCAAGAACATGTTCCTGGCCAGCCGCGAGGTCGTCCCCGGGCTCGGGCTCGAGGGCGAGTTCCTCGCGGCCCACCGCGCCGCAGCGCTGGTCCAGAAGGTCCTCAAACGCCACGACCCGCTGAAGTAGGAGCCTCACGGCTCCTGCCGGCCCCACCCCGGACGAGGGTGCTGGAACCGTGCCTCCGCTCGGAGACGCCCACTCGGGCGCCTTGGCACCTGGCTTGCTCGGGGCAGTCCCGAAGTGGACGCAACCCGCACAGGAGGCCCTCTGGCCATGAGAAACGGCGTGGGAACCAAGGTTCGAGCGTTGGCTGCGGTCGGTGTCGCGCTGGCGATGGTGGGCTCGGGTGCGGCCTGGGCCGCCTACCAGGTCACCGAGGACGAGATGGTGAAGTTCACGGAGGAGGCGGCGGCCTTCGCGAAGAAGGTGGGGAAGGACGCGGCGCTGAAGGAGTTCAACAGCAAGACCGGGAAGTTCTGGCGCCACGACGGGGAGCTCTACGTCTTCGCGTACACGCTGGAGGGCGTGAACCTCGCCCTGCCGAACAACCCCGCGCTGGTGGGCAAGAACCTCATCGACCTCAAGGACCCGGACGGCCTCCCGCTCATCCGCAAGCTCATCGAGCTCGCCAAGTCGCCGGAGAAGAAGGGCCGGCTCACCTGGCGCTGGGCGAACCCCGCGAGCAAGAAGGTCGACAAGAAGCACGGCATGGTCATCAACATGGGCGACTGGTTCCTGGGCTCCGGGTACTACGTGAAGGAGTGACCCGGAGCACCGCCTCCCCTGCAGCTCTCGCCGAGGACTCTCCGGCCGGGCCACGAGCGCCCGTGCCGGGAGGGAGTGACCATGGCGTTGCTCAACGACTGGAGCATCCGGCGCCGGCTCTACACCCTGGTCGGCTTCGTCGCCGCCGCGATGGGGCTGCTCATGTACCTCGCCTCGAGCGCGGTGCGCGACCAGGCGGAGCAGACCCGCGCCATCGGGGACGGCGTGGTGCGCGAGCTCATCGCCGACAGCGAGGCCGCACGTTCCCTGCTGTCGGCCAACTCGTCCGCGTTCAAGCTCATCTCGCTGGTGAGCACCAGCGCCAGCGCCTCCCAGATCGACAAGGTCCGCGCGGACATCACCGCCAAGACCGACCGCGCCGTCGCGCTGCTCAAGGAGTCCAACGAGCGGCGGAAGAGCACCGACGGGGACGACAAGAAGGTGCTGGAGCTGGCGACGAAGTTCCAGTCCGACCTGCGCGGGAACCTCGACGTCATCGCCAGCGACCCGACCATCGGCTCGATGATGGTGCTCACCCTGGAGGAGGTCTACCGGGAGTGCGAGGCGCTCATCGACCGGCGCGTCGCGGCGCTCAACGCCTCGGCCACGACGGCGGTGGAGGCGTCCACGGCGAAGGCCGGTGCGACCCTGCGCTTCCTGCTCGTGGTCGCCGCGCTCGCGCTCCTGCTGGTCACCGGGCTCGCGGTCTACGTGGTGACCAACGTGACCCGCGCGAGCGATGCCTGCCTGCGCTTCTCCCGCCAGGTCGCGGCCGGGGTCCTCGACGAGCAGCTCACCCCGTCGGGCCGGGACGAGTTCGGCCAGCTCATCGACGGCCTGAACGAGATGGCCCAGACGCTGCGTGGCCGGGCCGACACGCTGTCGCGCATCGCCGAGGGCCGGCTCGACGCCCAGGTCACGCTGAGCTCCGAGTCCGACCAACTGGGCCGCGCCCTGAGCCAGATGTCGAGGAGCCTCACCGAGACGATTGCGCGCAGCAAGCA
>CAZAIE010001207.1:0-2525 GCA_964485035.1 uncultured Myxococcaceae bacterium
GGGCCGGGAGGGGCAGGTGGTGCCGGTGAACCTGCGCGCCCATGTTACCGAGATCGGCACGCTGGAGATGGAGCTGGTGCAGCAGTCGGGGAAGGCGACCCGGCTGGAGTTCAACCTGCGCACTGGCAACGAGGAGCAGCCCCCGGCCTAGCGGGGAGCGCGAGGTGGCCTTGGAATCGGCAGCCAGGTACGTCATCGGCATCGACCTCGGGACGACCAACAGCGCGCTCTGCTACGTGGACCTGCGCGCCGAGGGCGACCTCGCCGCGCAGGTGAAGGACCTGCCGGTCCCGCAGCTGGTCGCGCCCGGGGAAGCCGTCCCGCGGCGGCTCCTGCCCTCGAGCGCGTACCTCCCCGGCGAGCACGAACTCGCGGCGGGGGCCACCCGGCTGCCCTGGGGCGACTCGGCGGTGGTGGTGGGCGAGTTCGCCAAGAACCAGGGCGCGAAGGTGCCCGGGCGCATGGTCAGCTCGGCCAAGAGCTGGCTCTGCCACCCGGGCGTCGACCGCACCGCGGACATCCTGCCCTGGGGCGCGCCGGCGGGCGTGCCCAAGGTCTCGCCGGTCGCGGCCTCGGCCCTGTACCTGAAGCACCTCGCGAGCGCCTGGGCGCAGCAGTTCCCCGACGCCCCCATCGGCGAACAAGAAGTCGTCCTCACCGTCCCGGCCTCCTTCGACGAGATCGCCCGGGAGCTGACGGTCCGCGCGGCCCGCGAGGCGGGGATCGGCAAGGTGCGTCTGGTCGAGGAGCCGCAGGCGGCGTTCTACGACTGGACCGCGAAGCACCGCGGGCGGCTGGAGGAGGCGCTCGGGGGCGCGCAGCTCGTCCTGGTCTGCGACGTCGGCGGTGGGACCACGGACTTCACGCTCATTCACGCGTCGGTGCAGGGAGGGGCCCCGACGCTCAAGCGCATCGCCGTGGGCGACCACATCCTGCTCGGCGGCGACAACATGGACGTGACCCTCGCCCGGCGCGTGGAGGCCCGGCTGGGCGCCCGCCTCGACGCGGCGCAGTGGTCGATGCTGGTGCAGGCCTGCCGCCTGGCGAAGGAGACGCTGCTGACGCCGGGCGGACCCGAGAAGACGCGGGTCTCGGTGGTGGGGCGCGGCAGCCGGCTCATCGGGGGCGGGGCGCTGAGCGCGGAGCTGTCGCGGGGCGAGGTGGCCACGGTCGTCCTCGACGGCTTCTTCCCCCGGACGCTGACCACCGACCTGCCGCAGCGCGGGGGGCGCTCGGGCCTCGCCGAGCTGGGCCTGCCCTATGCCTCGGAGCCGGCGGTGACCCGGCACGCAGCGGCCTTCCTCAAGGCCAACAAGCCCGAGGTCGAGGCGGCGCTGGGACGGACGGTCGAGGGGCTCCCGCGGCCCGACGCGATCCTGCTCAACGGCGGCGTGTTCACGCCGGCCGAGGTGGGCGAGCGCCTGGTCGAGGTGCTCAGCGGGTGGTTCCAGGGCCAGCCTTCGATCTCCCTCCTCTCGAATGAGGCTCTCGACCTCGCAGTTGCTCGCGGGGCTGCCTACTACGGCCTGGTGCGGCGCGGCCTCGGGCTGCGCATCGGCGGCGGGACGGCCCGGGCCTACTTCGTGGGCGTGGACGGCGCGGCGGGGGAGAAGCCCCAGGCGCTCTGCGTCATCCCGCGGCACCTGGAAGAGGAGAAGGAGGTCGAGGTCCCGAGGACCTTCGGGCTCACCCTCGACCGCCCGGTGAACTTCGCGCTGCACGCGAGCACGCTTGCCCCCGCGGAGAAGCCCGGCGATCTGGTGACCCTCGACGACGAGCTGTTCTCGGCGCTCCCGCCGATCCAGACGGTGCTGCGGTCGGAGGGCGCGCCGGCTTCCAAGGGCGCGACGAAGGCCCTGGACGTCCCCGTCCGCCTGCGCGCCTCGCTCACCGAGATCGGCACGCTGGAGCTGTGGTGCGTGGCCACGGACCGGGACGCGCGCTGGAAGCTCGAGTTCCAGCTCCGGCAGGGCGCCGAGGACCAGGCGGTGACCGCGGTCGCGCCCATGCCCAAGCGCTTCGCCGAGGCCACCGGGCTCATCGACCTGGTCTTCGGCAAGAAGCCGGCGCCGGTGGACAAGGCAGCCATCAAGAACCTGTCCCGCAGCCTCGAGAAGGTGCTGGGGCCGCGCGAGGAGTGGGCGACGCCGGTGTGCCGCGAGCTCTGGGGCGCCTTGTGGGCCGGCCAGGGCAAGCGGCGGCGCACGGCGGACCACGAGCGGGTGTGGTGCAACCTCGCTGGGTACTGCCTGCGGCCCGGCTTCGGGGCGCCGCTCGACGCCTGGCGCGCCGGCGAGGTGTGGAAGCTCTTCGACCAGAGCCTGCAGTTCCAGAACGAGCCCCACAACTGGGGCGCGTGGTGGGTGCTCTGGAGGCGCATCGCCGGCGGCCTGGGCGACGCAGAGCAGAAGCGGCTGTTCGACACGGTCGCTCCGCTGCTCCGTCCGGTGGCGCCGGGGCGGACGCAGCCGAAGCCCAAGGGTGTGCGCGCCGAGGCCGTCGACGAGATGCTCCGCATGATCGCC